>NZ_JAERJS010000020.1:0-73322 GCF_018257525.1 Tatumella sp. JGM130
GAGCGGTAGTTCAGTTGGTTAGAATACCTGCCTGTCACGCAGGGGGTCGCGGGTTCGAGTCCCGTCCGTTCCGCCACCCTATTTAGGGGCGTAGTTCAATTGGTAGAGCACCGGTCTCCAAAACCGGGTGTTGGGGGTTCGAGTCCCTCCGCCCCTGCCAGAAAAAATAATCCTTTGCCTGGCAAAGGATTTTTTTTTGTCTGAAAAAACCTGTCTTTTACCGACATTCGCCGTCTGGCGATGCCGGTTCCTGTTCTTTCTGTATTTTCCTGAATAAATGTTTATCTGATAATTATTTAACGTAACACTACCGGTACTTTCAGTAATTGTTTCAGGGCTGATTGCTGATCACTATTTTGCAGCCAGACAGCATATAAAGGTCTGACAACTGTTGCTGTATCGGTCACCGGAACCAAATCTTTATACAGTGTTTGCCAGTATTCCGGCAGAAATGCACAGGAATCGGTAGTGTGCAGTAAATCCCGGGCAATATGAGCGGATGTCGTCGTCAGTATCGGGGTATCCTCATTTCCTGACAGATAAAACTCGTGCTGATGAAAGTCTGCCCCCCATTCCAGTTTGATATACCGGTACTTCTCTTTTTTCTCTGAGTGACGGGAACGGAATAATGCCAGCGAAATATGGCCAATTTGCTGGCTGGATAATTCATCCATTTTTGGTGCTTCGGTGGTGATCAGAACATCCAGTTGCCGTTCGTGGATCTGTTTGACCAGCAGGTGCCTCTGGGCGACCCTGGCTTCAATATACAGGTTTTCCCTGGTCTGATACAGGCTTTTCAGCCAGGGGGTCATATAAGCCTCCCAGAGCGCAGTACTGGCACCGATCGTCAGTTCATGGTGCTGTAGTGACAGGGATACCTCTTTCTTTGCCAGCTGCCAGGTATTCATCAGGTTCTCTGCATACGGCAGCAGGCGTTCGCCAGCTGATGTCAGACGAATATTATTCCGGTGTCGGGTAAACAGGCTGACACCGAGCTGATTTTCGAGCTGGCGAATGCGGAAACTTACCGCGGACTGGGTCAGATACAATGCTTCTGCAGCCCTTCCAAAATGGCGTGTTCTGCTGACTTCGAGGAAAGTTTTCAGCAATTCAGTATCCACAATTTCATCTCCAAAATCATTAATCGTTATGATTTAAATCTTTTGTTTTACACTTTGTCAAGCGTATCTAATACTCCGCGCCATAAATCACACGACCATAAAAGAGTTAGGAGCGTGTAAAATGTCGGACAGCTTTACCACAACCAATCGCTTTTTTGATAATAAACACTACCCGCGAGGGTTCTCACGCCACGGTGATTTTACCATCAGGGAAGCCCAGCTACTTGAGCGTCATGGCTTTGCTTTTAATGAGCTGGATTTGGCAAAGCGTGAACCTGTAACGGAAGAAGAACACAGATTTGTAGAAGTCTGTCGCGGTATTCGTGAGCCGGCAACCGAAGCAGAACGCGTCTGGTCAAAATACATGTCCAGAATTAAACGTCCAAAACGTTTCCACACGTTATCCGGCGGTAAACCGCAGATGGATACCGTCGAAGAGTTTAATGACAGCGACGATTAATAGTATCAGTGAAAGGGCCAGCGGCCCTTTTTTTCGTCTGTTATTTATCAGGTCCGTTCCTGTTGTAAACGATGTAATAATCTGTCCATCGCACGGTAGCTTAATGCCTCCAGCAGTTGCTCTTTGGTAATTTCCGGTTGCAGCCTGAGATCAGCCAGCGTCCTGGCAACTTTCAGAATGCGCTGCCATGCCCGGACGGACAGACCGAGAGCAGATAAGGTCTCTTCAAGCCATTGTGCATCTTGCTGAGTGATCTGACACCAGCGCCTTACCTCTGCATTATTCAGCAAAGCATTTATCTTACCGGCCCGTTTCTGTTGGTATTCCCTGGCCCTGATAACCCGTTCACGGACCTGTCCGCTACTTTCGCCAGGCTGGAATGTTTTGCTCAGTGTACCCGGCGGTAACAGGGGGACTTCAAGAGAGAGATCAAAGCGGTCGAGGAATGGTCCTGATAACCGGTTCAGATAACGAAGTAACTGGCTGGCTGACTGCCGGCGATGCACTCCTTCGTAATGTCCGGTTGGGCCGGGATTCATAGCAGCAATTAACTGAAAACGTGCCGGAAAAGTGATCCTTGCTTTTGCTCTGGCAATTGATATGTCTCCGGACTCCAGAGGCTGGCGGAGGGCATCCAGTGTTTTTCGCTCAAATTCGGGTAGTTCATCGAGGAACAGTACCCCGTTATGGGCCAGAGATATCTCTCCGGGCAGTGGCAGAGAGCCTCCCCCGACCAGAGCAAACATGGAAGCACTGTGGTGGGGAGCGCGAAACGGGCGATCGGTACAGAGTGTTGCAGCAGGGGCATTATGGCTCAGACTCAGCAGGGCGGTACATTCCAGGGCTTCGTGCGCTGTCAGCGGGGGTAAAAGGCCGGGAAGTCTGGCTGCCAGCATCGTTTTCCCGGTTCCCGGCGGACCAACCAGCAACATATTGTGTCCGCCGGCGGCTGTAATCTCTAATGCCCGGCGGGCATGCTGCTGGCCGATAATATCCTGCAGGTCGGGATACTGCCTGCTGATAACGGGCAGGTGATTTTCTGCCTGACGCAACTCGCCTTTGCCGTGCAGAAAATGACAGATTTCAAGCAGAGTTTTGCCAATACAGGCGGTATCGCCCTGGATGAGCCCGGCTTCGGCTTCGTTATCGGCAGAAAGGATCATGGTTCGCTGTGCATTCCGGGCAGCGATAACGGCAGGGATTGCACCTCTGACTGCTCTCAGGCTGCCATTCAGTGCCAGTTCACTGAGGAATTCTAGCCGGGGCAACTGTGCCGCAGGTATTTGATGAGACGCAGCCAGGATAGCGATGGCGATAGGCAGGTCATAGCGTCCGCCCTCTTTAGGCATATCTGCCGGTGCCAGGTTAACGGTAATACGGCGTGCGGGAAAAGTGAATCCGCTATTGAGTATGGCGCTGCGCACCCGCTCGCGGGCTTCTTTTACCGTTGCTTCGGGTAATCCGACCAGTGTCAGCCCGGGGAGCCCACTGCTCAGATGTACTTCAATCATGACTAAGGGTGCATCAATACCGATACTTGCCCGGGTCATTACTCTGGCTAATGACATATTCTCTCCTTATGATCATCGCCAGTGTAAAATGCTGGTCATGGATACGGTGAGAAAATAAGCAAAATTCAGAAGTTACCACGCAAAGAAACAGGCCGGGGAAAAAATTTTTGCGGTGTCATTATGAGCGGTTTTACAGTACTGCTGTTTTTTCGACATAAAAAGATGGCAATTATCTTTTTAAATATAACTAATACTTATCAATATCTTAAAAAAATACCATACCGGTTCCCAAAAAAATAAACACAGAAAAATGTTGTCACATCACATTAATCTGTGATAACTCTTTAGGCATTACTTCGAATTAAGCGAATTATTGTACTTATTATGAAAGCCCTTCTACGAGTGATTAGCCTGGTCGTGATTAGTGTGGTGGTGATTATTCTACCATCGTGCGGGGCTGCACTCGGAGAAAGAAAGGCTTAAAAATCAAGCCTTAATCGAAAGAGAACCCCCGCACCGAAAGGTCCGGGGGTTTTTTTTTGGTTATCAGGCATTACAGTATTTTAATGTGGAGCAGATGATGAAAAGTAGTATGAAATTCTGTTGTTCCCGACAAAAGGCAGGAGAATAGCCATGACCGGAGCACAGTGGGTAGTTCAGGCATTACGGACACAGGGGATTCAGACCGTTTTTGGTTATCCGGGCGGGGCAATTATGCCAGTGTATGATGCTCTTTATGATGGTGGTGTTGAACACCTGCTGTGCCGGCATGAGCAAGGCGCTGTAATGGCGGCAATTGGTTATGCCAGAGCGACCGGTAATACGGGCGTGTGTATTGCAACTTCTGGTCCGGGAGCGACTAACCTGATCACCGGGCTGGCGGATGCGATGATGGATTCAGTTCCTGTGGTTGCCATCACCGGACAGGTTTCTTCTGCTGTGATTGGTACTGATGCTTTCCAGGAGATTGATGTTCTTGGATTATCCCTGGCCTGTACTAAACACAGTTTTATGGTGCAGTCACTGGAAGAACTGCCTGCGATACTGGAAAGCGCGTTTGATATTGCTAATTCCGGTCGTCCGGGGCCGGTTCTGGTCGATATCCCTAAAGATATCCAGCTGGGTTCTGCTGATTTCACGCCACATCAGTTACCGGTTAATCCGCCGCTGCAGCTGCCTGACGCGGATATCGCAGCCGCCCGGCAGTTAATGTCCCGGTCAGTAAAACCGGTAGTGTACATCGGTGGTGGTGTGGGGATCGCCGGTGCGGTTCCGGCGTTACGTGATTTTCTGCGGGTGACCGGCATCCCGTCAGTTTGTACCCTGAAAGGGTTAGGGGCAGTTGCGGATACGGAAGAGGCTTATCTGGGCATGCTGGGCATGCATGGCAGTAAAGTGGCCAACCTGGCAGTCCAGCAGTGTGATTTGCTGATTGCTGTCGGGGCCCGTTTTGATGACCGCGTGACCGGGAAACTGGACACTTTTGCGCCTGATGCCTCGGTTATCCATCTGGATATTGACCCTGCAGAGTTGAATAAACTGCGCCGTGCCCATGTCAGCCTGCAGGGATGCCTGAATCAGCTGTTACCCGCCATCAGCCAGCCAATGGATATCGCTGAATGGTGCAGCGCCACAGCGTCGACGAAGCGGGATTTCGCCCCCGCGTATAATCATCCCGGTGACGCCATCTATGCCCCTGCATTATTAAATACCCTCTCAGAAAAAAAACCGCCCGCAACCATTATCACAACCGACGTCGGCCAGCACCAAATGTGGGCGGCTCAGCATATGACGTTTGATACACCGGATCGTTTTATTACCTCCAGTGGTCTGGGGACCATGGGCTTTGGTTTACCCGCCGCCATTGGTGCTCAGGTGGCCTGTCCGCAGGATACCGTCATTTGTGTATCCGGCGATGGCTCTATCATGATGAATATTCAGGAACTTGGCACCATTAAACGCCGGAAATTACCGGTGAAAATCCTGCTGCTGGATAACCAGCGACTGGGTATGGTTCGCCAGTGGCAGCAATTGTTTTTTGAACAACGCTACAGTGAAACCATTCTGACCGATAATCCTGACTTCCTGACGCTGGCAAGCGCTTTCGGTATTCCGGGGCAGCAAATCAGCCGTAAAGAGCAGATTGATGGTGCATTAGCCGAAATGCTGAATAGCGACGGGCCTTACTTTCTGCATGTCTCCATCGATGAAGCTGAAAATGTCTGGCCACTGGTTCCTCCCGGTGCCAGCAATGCCAATATGATGGAGGACAGTTTATGAAACAGCATCAGTTATCTATCGAAGCACAGTTCCGCCCTGAAATTTTAGAACGTATTTTACGGGTTATCCGCCATCGTGGTTTTCGGGTATGCACTATGAATGTTGTCGCCCGGGCAGCGGACAATGAGCAGGTCAGTATTGACCTGACCGTGGCCAGCCAGCGGCCGATTGATTTATTGTCGGTACAACTTACAAAACTGATGGACGTTACCCGCGTTCAGGTTCAATAACAAACAAACACAACACATCCACGCTAAAGCGTAAAAGGACAGAATAATGACGACTAAAAAAGCAGAGCTTATCTGGTTCAACGGGGAAATGGTTAAATGGGAAGAGGCTAAAGTCAGTGTGATGTCACACGCACTGCACTATGGTACTTCAGTATTTGAAGGTATCCGTTGCTATGACTCGCATAAAGGCCCGGTTGTTTTTCGCCATCGTGAACATATGCAGCGCCTGCGCGACTCAGCCAAAATCTATCGTTTCCCTGTGTCACAAAGCGTTGATCAACTGATGGAAGCATGCCGTGAAGTTCTGCGGGTGAATAACCTGAAAAGTGCTTATATCCGTCCGTTAGTCTTTGTCGGAGATGTCGGCCTGGGAGTTAACCCGCCGGAAGGATTCAGTACCGATGTCATTATTGCCGCCTTCCCGTGGGGAGCCTATCTGGGCGCAGAAGCCCTGGACCAGGGTATTGATGCTATGGTCTCATCCTGGAACCGTGTTGCGGCAAATACCATCCCGACAGCGGCGAAAGCCGGAGGGAACTACCTGTCCTCATTGCTGGTGGGCAGCGAAGCGCGTCGTCATGGCTATCAGGAAGGGATCGCGCTGGATGTGAACGGCTACGTTTCAGAAGGCGCAGGTGAAAACCTGTTCGAAGTGAAAGATGGCATTCTGTTTACCCCGCCATTCACCTCTTCGGCGCTGCCGGGGATCACCCGTGATGCCATCATTAAACTGGCCGCAGACTTAGGTATCGAAGTCCGTGAACAGGTGCTGTCCCGTGAATCCCTGTACCTGGCGGACGAAGTCTTTATGTCCGGGACTGCAGCAGAAATCACACCGGTGCGCAGTGTTGACGGCATTCAGGTCGGCGAAGGTCGCTGTGGCCCTGTGACAAAACGTATTCAGCAGGCATTCTTTGGTCTGTTTACCGGTGAAACGGAAGATAAATGGGGCTGGTTGGATCAGGTCAACCCATAATAATTGAGATATCACGCGGGTAGTCACTGCCCGCGAATTTTTTCCAGACTGGAGTAAACAGAGCATGCCTAAGTACCGTTCCGCCACCACCACCCATGGACGTAATATGGCCGGAGCCCGCGCCCTGTGGCGCGCAACCGGAATGACTGATGATGATTTCGGTAAGCCGATCATTGCGGTTGTAAACTCATTCACTCAGTTTGTGCCGGGCCATGTGCACTTACGTGATCTGGGTAAGCTGGTTGCCGAACAAATTGAAGCATCAGGGGGCGTTGCTAAAGAATTTAATACCATTGCGGTTGACGATGGTATCGCAATGGGCCATGGCGGTATGCTGTATTCACTGCCATCACGTGAGCTGATTGCTGACTCCGTAGAATATATGGTAAATGCGCACTGTGCTGATGCCATGGTCTGTATCTCAAACTGCGATAAGATCACCCCGGGAATGCTGATGGCGTCATTGCGTCTGAATATTCCGGTCATTTTTGTGTCCGGCGGCCCGATGGAAGCCGGTAAAACTAAACTGTCAGACCAAATCATTAAGCTGGATTTGGTGGATGCGATGATTCAGGGTGCGAATCCGAATGTCAGCGATGCCGACAGTGAACAGATTGAACGTTCAGCCTGTCCGACCTGTGGTTCCTGCTCCGGTATGTTTACGGCAAACTCCATGAACTGTCTGACCGAAGCTCTGGGTCTTTCTCAGCCGGGAAATGGTTCTCTGCTGGCGACCCATGCCGATCGCGAACAACTGTTTATCAACGCCGGTAAGCGAATTGTCAGCCTGACAAAGCGTTATTATGAACAGGATGATACTTCTGTGCTGCCACGTAATATCGCCAGCAAGGAAGCATTTGAAAATGCGATGACGCTGGATATCGCCATGGGCGGGTCGACAAATACCGTACTGCACTTACTGGCAGCGGCGCGGGAAGGGGAAATTGACTTCGATATTTCAGATATCGATCGCCTGTCCCGTCAGGTACCTCATCTGTGTAAAGTGGCACCCAGTACCCCGAAATACCATATGGAGGATGTGCACCGTGCCGGTGGAGTGATTGGTATTCTCGGTGAGCTGGACCGTGCAGGCCTGCTGAACACCTCAGTACCGAATATCCTGGGTACCACCTTGCGGGAAGCCCTGGATAATTACGATATCATGCTGACGAAAGATGAAGCAGTGAAAGAAATGTACCGTGCCGGCCCTGCCGGGATTCGTACCACGAAAGCTTTCTCGCAGAACTGTCGCTGGGATACGCTGGATGATGACCGTGAACAGGGCTGTATCCGGACCCGTGAACATGCATATTCACAGGATGGCGGGCTGGCAGTACTGTACGGCAATATGGCGCTGGATGGCTGTATTGTGAAAACAGCCGGGGTGGATAAAGACATTCTGACCTTCCGTGGTCCGGCAAAAGTGTATGAAAGTCAGGATGATGCCGTAGAGGCGATCCTTGGCGGTAAGGTTGTTGCCGGCGATGTTGTGGTGATCCGCTACGAAGGCCCGAAAGGAGGGCCGGGTATGCAGGAAATGCTGTACCCCACCACCTATCTGAAATCGATGGGCCTGGGTAAAAGCTGCGCATTAATTACTGATGGTCGTTTCTCCGGAGGGACATCCGGATTATCTATCGGCCACGCGTCTCCGGAAGCAGCGAATGGCGGCACTATTGCCCTGGTAAAAGACGGTGACATGATTGATATCAATATCCCTGGCCGCAGTATCAGCCTGGATATCAGCGATGCAGAACTGCAGACACGTCGTACCGCGGAAGAAGCCCGTGGCAATGCCGCTTATACCCCACAGGATCGTCAGCGTGAAGTGTCGTTTGCACTGCGGGCTTACGCTTCACTGGCGACCAGTGCCGATAAAGGTGCCGTTCGCGACAAGAGTAAACTGGGAGGTTAATCGATCATGGCAGCTTCCAAACCTCTTTCTTCCGCACCTTCGGGTGCGGAGTACCTGCATGCAGCGTTGCGATCCCCGGTCTATGAGATTACCCGGGTCACTCCGTTACAGACGATGGAAAAACTGTCGCGGCGTCTTGGCAATACCATCATGGTAAAACGTGAAGATCGTCAGCCGGTGCATAGCTTTAAATTGCGCGGAGCTTACGCAATGATTGCCGGGTTGAATCAACAGCAACGCACCCGGGGAGTGGTGACTGCGTCGGCCGGTAACCATGCTCAGGGGGTTGCACTGTCTGCCAGCCAGCTAGGGATCAAGTCTCTGATTGTGATGCCGGTAGCCACCGCAGAAATTAAGGTAGATGCGGTGCGTGCTTTTGGCGGAGAGGCCTGTCTGCATGGCGCAAACTTTGATGAAGCAAAAGCGAAAGCTATCTCGCTGGCAGAAGAACATGGTTATACCTTTGTGCCGCCGTTCGATCATCCGGCAGTGATCGCGGGGCAGGGTACCCTGGCACTGGAACTGCTGCAGCAGGATGCACATATCGATCGTATCTTCGTCCCGGTGGGTGGTGGCGGTCTGGCTGCCGGGGTGGCGGTGGTTATTAAACAACTGATGCCGGAAATTAAAGTGATCGCTGTTGAAGCTGAAGATTCCGCCTGCCTTAATGCCGCACTCAAGGCGGGTGGGCCGGTGGATTTATCGCGGGTCGGTTTGTTTGCCGAAGGGGTGGCTGTTAAGCGTATTGGTAACGAAACCTATCGTCTTTGCAGGGAGTACCTGGATGATATCGTGACTGTCGACAGTGATGCTATTTGCTCAGCAATGAAAGATATTTTCGAAGATGTGCGTGCAATCGCCGAGCCTTCCGGGGCTCTGGCGCTGGCAGGGATGAAAAAATATATTCAGCAGCATGATATTAAAGATGAGCGGCTGGCACATGTTTTATCCGGTGCTAACGTCAATTTTCACGGACTGCGTTATGTCTCAGAACGCTGTGAGCTGGGCGAACAGCGCGAAGCTTTGCTGGCAGTGACGATCCCGGAACAGCCGGGGAGCTTCCTGAAGTTTTGTCAGATCCTCGGTGGCCGTGCGGTGACCGAATTTAATTATCGTTATGCGGATGACCAGAATGCCTGCATTTTTGTCGGCGTGCGTTTAACCCGCGGGCTGGACGAACGCACTGAAATTGTCCGGCAACTGAGTGACGAAGGTTACCTGGTGGTGGACCTGTCAGACGACGAAATGGCTAAACTGCATCTGCGTTATATGGTCGGGGGCAGGCCGGGTAAACCATTGCAGGAAAGGTTATACAGTTTTGAGTTTCCTGAATCGCCGGGAGCTCTGCTGAAATTTCTGCAGACCCTGGGCACGCACTGGAATATCTCCCTGTTTCACTACCGTAGTCATGGCACAGACTATGGCCGGGTACTGGCTGCATTTGAACTCGGTAATAATGATCCCCGGTTTGCGGAGCATCTGTCCGCACTGGGTTATGATTTTCATGATGAAAGTAATAATCCGGCCTTCCGGTTTTTCCTTGCTGGCCGGTGATCAGAGTAAATCCCAGAAAGCATTGATCAGCGGCTCTCCGAGCCGCTTCTTCCGGACACACACCCCCAGTTCCAGCGGAGTACCCGTATCGCTGAGTGGCAGGGACATAATACGGTTACGTACCGGCTCGGGGCTGTTTTCCAGCACCACGACCGGCAATAAAGCCACACCACAGCCGAGGGCAACCATCGACACTATCGCTTCGTGTCCTGCGACCGTGGCATAAATCAGCGGATTGGTGATTTTTCTGCGGCGCAGCCACAGATCGACGCTGCGCCGTACCGGCCCTTGCTCAGGAAAAATAAAGGGTACCCGGCTCCAGTCAGGATCGACCGAGGTGACCTCGCTCCTGACCGGGCAAGGTAATGCCGGCGCAATCAGTGCCAGGGGCAGCACATCCAGAGGATTAAATGCTATTCCTGCAGGCAGAGACTCAGGTTTACCGGCTATTGCCAGGTCGGCTTCACCGGAACTGATTTTCTCTACGGCATCAGAAGGGTCGCCGGTAGATAATTTAATTTCCACCTGCGGATGTTCGGCCCGAAAACGGTCAAGGACAGGAGGCAGATGGCTATAGGCAGCAGTCACGGAGCAGAACAGATGTAACTCACCACTCAGGGAAGGACTATTAAGGTCCATCAGGTGACGCAGTTGCTGATAATGCAGCAGGGTTTGTCTGGCAAACAGGCTGAAATTTTCTCCGGCGGTGGTCAGGGCAACTGAACGATTATCGCGCATAAATAACGGGTGACCCACGTCCTCTTCCAGCCGCTGGATTTGACGTGAAAGGGTGGAGGGACTGACGTGCATAGCGCGGGCCGTCTGGCCAAAATGACGGCTGTCGGCCAGATGCAGAAATAATTTCAGATCCCGTAAATCCATGCTGAGTGACTCCGTAGTGTATTGCAGTTATTGCAATATAACGTTGTTAATATATCAATTTAAGCAATAGAAATCCTGACATATGATGGAGGTATTCTCAGTCACGCAACCTTCGCGGCTGAATACCTTATAAATACAAACACAACTCAACCGGAGTACCCATGGCTAACTATTTCAACACTCTGAATCTGCGTAACCAGTTAGCGCAGTTAGGCAAATGTCGTTTTATGTCCCGTGACGAATTTGCGGACGAAGCCAGCTTTCTGAAAGGCAAAAAAATCGTGATTGTTGGTTGTGGTGCGCAGGGCCTTAACCAGGGGCTGAATATGCGTGATTCCGGTCTGGATATTGCTTACGCCCTGCGTGCTGAAGCGATTGCTGAGAAACGTGCCTCATGGCGCAAAGCGACAGATAACGGCTTTAAAGTCGGTACCTATGAACAGCTGATCCCGCAGGCCGACCTGGTGGTCAACCTGACGCCGGACAAGCAGCACTCTGCTGTAGTTCAGGCAGTGCAGCCTCTGATGAAAGAAGGCTCTGCACTGGGTTACTCTCATGGTTTTAACATTGTTGAAGTCGGCGAAACTATCCGTAAAGATATTACGGTCGTGATGGTCGCGCCAAAATGTCCGGGCACTGAAGTCCGTGAAGAATATAAGCGTGGTTTCGGGGTTCCTACCCTGATCGCCGTACATCCGGAAAATGATCCTAAGGGTGAAGGTCTGGCGATTGCCAAAGCATGGGCAGCAGCTACCGGAGGCCACCGTGCCGGGGTGCTGGAATCTTCTTTTGTTGCCGAAGTAAAATCAGACCTGATGGGTGAACAGACTATCCTGTGCGGTATGTTACAGGCGGGTTCTTTACTGTGTTTTGATAAGCTGGTGGCTGAAGGTACCGATGCCGCTTATGCTGAAAAACTGATCCAGTTTGGCTGGGAAACGATCACCGAATCACTGAAGTTTGGTGGTATTACCCTGATGATGGATCGTCTGTCGAATCCTGCAAAAATTCGTGCGTATGAACTGTCAGAACAGCTGAAAGAGATCATGGCTCCTCTGTTTCAGAAACATATGGATGACATTATCTCTGGTGCATTCTCTTCCGGTATGATGGCTGACTGGGCTAATAATGATAAAGATTTGCTGACCTGGCGTGAAGAGACCGGTAAAACAGCCTTCGAAAATGCTGCGCAGTTCGAAGGAAAAATTGCTGAGCAGGACTACTACGACCAGGGCGTGGTGATGATTGCGATGGTTAAAGCCGGCGTTGAACTGGCGTTTGAAACCATGGTTGACTCCGGAATTATCGAAGAGTCTGCATATTATGAATCACTGCATGAACTGCCTCTGATCGCGAATACCATTGCACGTAAGCGTCTGTATGAAATGAATGTCGTTATTTCCGATACTGCCGAGTACGGTAACTATCTGTTCTCTTTTGCGGCGGTTCCGCTGCTGAAAGACTTTATGGCTCAGCTGCAGACCGGTGATTTAGGTCAGGAAACCCTGAAGGGTAATGGCGTTGATAATGCGCAGCTGCGTGAAGTTAATGAAGCTATCCGCCAGCACCCGATTGAAAAGGTCGGTGGTAAACTGCGCGGTTATATGACCGATATGAAACGCATTGCCGTTGCCGGTTAATGCTAACCAAGGTTTAACAAACAGCCCGGCAATGCCGGGTTTTTTGTTGCCAGGTAACAGCCCGTACCTCAGGGACGAAATACAGCCCTTCATCTGTCACCTTTTCTGTCCGCTATTACTTTTGCCACTGGTGCTGGCGATCAGGCAATAGGGTGTATTGATTATCCTAAGTCTGATCAATATTGCCGGGCAGGGAGCGGTTATACGCCGCTTCACTGTTATTCAGCCTGAGTGAACAACCTGAATTTTGTGGCACTGAACACGGAAAGGGAAACAGAAAAGTGACCTCTTCCCCCTGTGGCGAGGAAGAGGTTTCAGGACTCAGGAGACTTCAAACAGGGTCTGATGGCGTGTTTCTTTGCTGAGCACCAGTGCCAGCAGTGTCAGTACCGCCATCGACGCCAGATATAATCCGACAGCGAACAGTCCGTACTTAGCATTCAGCCAGGTGGCAATATAAGGGGCGACAGAAGCACCTAAAATTGACGACAGGTTATAGGAGAAAGATGCTCCGGTATAACGGACTTCGGTCGGGAACAACTCCGGTAATAACGCACCCATCGGCCCGAAAGTCAGGCCCATAATACTCAGTCCGGTCAGTAAGAACAGCATCACCAGCCATGATGATCCGGATCCCAGCAGGGCAGGGAACAGCAAGGCGAAGGCAATAATCAGCAACGTGATCGCGATCATGGTGCGGCGGCGACCAAACCGGTCCGCCATAATACCGGCCAGCGGGATGGTAATGCCGAATCCGATAACCGCAATCATCAGCATCCACAGGAAACTGTTACGCGAGAAGCCTAAACCGGCGGGTGCGGGTGCAGTGCCGAAGCTCATTGAATAGACAGTCATAATATAAAACAGGGTATAGGTGGCCAGCATAATAAACGTCCCGATAATTGTGGCCCCGAAATGTTCAGAAAGCAGGGTGGCAATCGGCACTTTAACCTGTTTATTCTCTTGTTTAACTTTGTCGAATACCGGGCTTTCATGCAGCGACACACGCACATACAGGCCAATAATCACCAGTACGGCTGACAGAATAAAAGGCACTCGCCAGCCCCAGTCCATAAACTGCTGGTCAGTCAGCAGCCAGGAAAGCAGTAAAAAAGTGCCGTTTGCGAAAAAGAAACCGATAGGCGCACCCAGCTGCGGGAACGAACCATAAAACGCCCGTTTTCTGGCCGGCGCATTTTCGGTCGCCAGCAGAGCTGCACCTCCCCATTCTCCGCCCAGTCCCAGCCCCTGGCCAAAGCGGGCCAGGGCCAGCAATAAAGGCGCTGCCACGCCGATGGTGCTATAGCCAGGCAGTAATCCGATCACGACCGTCGAAATACCCATCGTTAATAAAGAGGCTACCAGTGTCGCTTTACGGCCGATCCGGTCGCCGAAGTGACCAAATACTGCTGAGCCGATGGGCCGGGCAACGAAAGCAATGGCGAAAGTTGCCAGCGACTGAAGTGTCGCGACAGTGGCATCACCCTGCGGGAAAAAAATATGTGGAAATACAATAACGGCCGCAGTGGCATAAATATAGAAATCAAAAAATTCAATGGCGGTACCCACCAGGGAGGCGATAACGACTTTTCCTCTTGAGTTCACCGGGGGAGAGTCTGCGGCTGATAAGTAAGGCTCAGTATGGCTGGTTTGCATAATAATAGATTCTTATTTTTGTAACGATGGACGAACCATATTACGCAGCTGTTTTATAGCCTTCAATCACCAAAAAGCCTGAGCTGGTGCGGATATCAGGCGATAAAGTGAATAATCTTTGATGTGTTCTCTTTGCCAACAGATGGCAATGGTTAGTCGGGGGTTTTTCAGAGTATTTCGCTAATTTAAGGCCGAAAAAAAGTGGCTCTGTCACTCTGATCGGCCTTTTTGGCTTAAAAATATCCGTGAGATAAAATTTTTCGCTGATTTAATCTCTGGTTACATTTTGTGATATCTCGGCGGACGAATCACTTTCCGCGGCGGCACTCTGAGTCTGTGCAGTATTATACTGAGCGGTGGCTATCCATGCTGCACAGAACAATGTCAGCCGGGCAAAAAAGTAAAAGAATGCCATCAGGCCCAGCACTGAACCGAATGCGGCACCGGAAGGCGAAGACGCCACCTTCGGCAGCATAATCGTCATAATAAATTTAATCACTTCAAAGCCAATAGCGGCCAGTAATGTGCCCCGCAGTAAGGCTTTTCTGGGTGGCTGGTGGGCGGGTAATACCCAGAAAATCCATAAAAAAATCAGGAAGTTTGCTGATACAGAGATGGTCAGGGCAATAATCGTCATTACCGGCCGCAGCCAGTCGATATGATCTAACCCCAGCGCATGAACAATGATTGCCTGCGCAGAACCTGCCACCGATGTCAGAGAAAGAGCAATCACCAGCGCCAGCATCAGACCGGTCAGAGAAATAAAATCACGGATATATTTCCGCCAGATTTTTTCACGATCCCGTTCGGTCCGTTCCCAGATATCCCGGGACTGTGCGCGGATAGCTTCGCGTAAATTCCCCACCCAGCTGATACCGGAATAGAGCGCCAGTAATAACCCCGTAATGCCCACGGTGGTGCGTTGCTGGATAGCCGTGTTTACTGTACTTTTCAGGGTTCCGGCCAGCGAAGGGTCACTGATACTGTTCACTATCTTATCAATGAGTTCAGCCAGCAGGTTTTGATTCGACGCCAGAACAAAACCTATGGCAGCGAATGACACCATTAATATCGGGATAATCGAAAGAAAGGAAAAATAGGTAATCGCCGCGCCAAACTGGCTACCCATCCGGTCATTAAACCGTTCAATTGCGCGTAAAAAATGGGCGACAGCAGGTATATTTCTGAACCAGTGAATACCTTCGGTTGCTTTAGTGATCGAGCGATCGACGGAAGGATTGCCGGTCTTAATCACGGGTTCCGGCTGTTTTTTTTCTCCGTCAGTGACGGGTGTTTTTTCCACCATGGAGGTCAGGGATCCTTTTGTAATGTAATAAACAACAGGATAATTATAGCGGGCAATTCCCTGACAGACGAACCGGTATCAGGGCAGCAGGAAATTTCCACGGATGCGGGTAGTGACCTGGCCACCTATCCACACCTCTTCCCCGGCGTAATCAATGACAATGCGGCCATGGTGACCGATTGATAACCCCTGGCGGGCTCGATAACTGTCAGTACGTCCCTGCGAGGCCAGGTACTGTGCCAGACCGGCATTAGCACTGCCGGTGACCGGATCTTCGGTAACAGCACCGTGTTTGGTAAATATCACACGCAATTCATAATCATCGCCACTATTATCACTGACGGGCGCAAAGAGAACGATCCCTTTACTGCCGGTGTGTTGTGCCAATAGCGCCAGGGATTTTGCAGACACTGTCAGGGTTCTGAGATGCTCTGTGTGTGCTAACGGTAGCAGTAACCAGCGACTCCCGGCTCCTGCAACTGCCGGTGGCATGCTATCGTCCGTGGATATCCCTGTAATTTCTTCAATCAGTTGTGATGACACCTGAGTTATCGGTGCCGGCGGAGCAAGGAAGGACAAATGGTTTTTCTGGTCAAGACGAACCGGGATGAGTCCGGCGGCACATTCCTGTATTACTCTCCCTTGTTTCGCGCAAATGGATCCGTTTTCCAGTAAGACATGAGCGGTACCCAGTGTCGGGTGCCCGGCAAAATCGAGTTCTCCGTCAGGGGTGAAGATACGGACACGATAGTCAGCATCTTTGTGTTGCGCGGGGAGAACGAAAGTGGTTTCAGAAATATTCATCCATCGGGCAATTTGTAGCAGATGCTGCTCTTCCAGATCCACAGCATTGCAGATCACTGCCAGCGGGTTACCCTGAAAAGGTAATACAGAGAAAACATCTGCCTGGCTGAAACTGACTTCACGGCTCATAACGGTTACCTGAATAGCGGGTGGACGACAGCTCAGTATGCCATCGGATGGCCGGGATAAGGCGCTTTTTTAACCGGGATAACAGCAGGTTATATTACATTGATTTGTCAGCGGATCCGGCGGTGACGGGGCCTGATCCCTGACAGAGAAGCCGGTGATATTGTGGTGTGAATATCCGTGCGGAGATGAAGAAGCCCGGCGGGGAATAAATCCCCCGCGGGCTGAAAGATAAGTTGGTGCTTACTTTTATACCGGAGTATCACCGCAGGGCGGTACTGATTGCGATGCTCTCATCCCGGGTCGCCGGGATAAGGGAAAACGGGAGCCCCGCTAACCGGCAGTGACGCGACAGAAAGCGGGACCAGCGGCTCAGCGCTCTCTTTACGCGAACGGTGAGCGGGTATTCACTCCGGAGTTACTTTCCCACGACGTTTGCCGTGTGAGGACCCTCATCATTAGCCGCGGCCGGCGCTGTATTCTCAGGCCCGGAGCTGAGTTGCTCCGGGGCTGCATAATGTAAATTCAGACGATGACTGGTTGCTGAAAGCACCTGCTCGGTTGCTGCCACGTTACCGTCAAGGGATGTTCCGTAAGACGGGATCATCCGGCGAATTTTCTGTTGCCATGATGCTGAACTGAGTTCTGCCGGAAAGACTTTTGCGATCAGATCGAGCATGATTTTTGCGACAGTTGATGCACCCGGTGAGGCTCCCAGCAGGGCCGAAATGGTACCGTCTTGTGACGTGACAATTTCGGTGCCTAAACGCAGCACGCCTCCCTGCTTTTCATCATTTTCGATGATCTGCACCCGTTGTCCCGCCGTCACCAGACGCCAGTCTTCCGGGCGGGCACCCGGCACATAATTCTGCAGCGCTTCCATCCGGTCATTATCATTCTGCAGCACCTGACCAATCAGATATTTAATCAGGTTGAGGTTCTTACTGCCGACCTGCAACATTGGCAGCATATTTGCCGGTGTCATGGAACTGAACATATCCAGCAATGAGCCCTGCTTCAGGAATTTGGTCGAGAAGGTAGCAAAAGGACCGAACAACAGTACCTGCTTACCGTCCAGCATTCTGGTATCGACATGCGGTACCGACATTGGCGGCGCACCGACACTGGCCTTACCATACACTTTCGCCAGGTGTTGCTTCACCAGCTGCGGATTGTCGGTGACCAGAAACGATCCGCCCACCGGGAAACCGGCATAACGACGGGCTTCCGGAATACCGGTTTTTTGTAGCAGTGGTAATGCTGCACCGCCGGCACCGATAAACACATGGCGGGCGGTCAGTTTTTTTGAGGTATTTAAGTTCAGGTCCTGTACTGTGACCTGCCAGCGCCCGTCGGGTAATCGGTTGATCTCCCGGACTTCATGGCGGGTACGCAGGGTGAAATTATCATTTTTTTGCAGTGCATTAATCAGCTGCCGGGTAATTTCACCAAAGTTAACATCGGTTCCGGTCTCGGTACGGGTTGCGGCAATCGGGGCACCGCCAGTACGGCCCTGCATCAGCAGAGGCACCCACTCAGCGATCTGCTGCGGGTCTTCTGAATATTCCATGCCGCGAAACAGGGTACTGGATTTCAGTGCCTCAAAACGCTTACGCAGAAACTGAACATTCTCGTTTCCCCAGACAAAGCTCATATGCGGGGTGGTATTAATAAAGCGCTCCGGCTCACTCAGGCGTCCCATTTCGACCTGGGAGGCCCAGAACTGTCGTGAAATCTGAAACGCTTCATTAATTGCCACGGCTTTACTGATATCAATGCTTCCGTCGGCTTTTTGCGGAGTGTAGTTAAGTTCGGCCAGAGCCGAGTGTCCGGTCCCGGCATTATTCCAGCCATTAGAGGATTCTTCAGCAACACCGGACAGGCGTTCTGTCATCTCCAGAGTCCATTCAGGTTCCAGCTCCTGCAGAAAAGTCCCCAGTGTGGCACTCATCACACCAGCACCGATCAGTAATACATCGATGTCTTTTCCTTGCTGAACCTTTTGTCCTGCGCTGACCGCAGTGCTCATGGCGAGAGAAAGGTTCATTGTTGATTTACACATGAGGCAATATCTCCTCTTCTGTCGGGTGTCTTTCCCTGACAGGCTTGCGGGCAAAATAGAGGCCTTTCGTTAAGCATCCGGAGCTTGTCTGACAGGCCAAAAGTTATCCGGTAATATCCTGCCCGGGGGGGAAGGCGTTAATACCAGGTTATATGTTTTACCTATGAATATAACATTTCTGCCTCAGAATTAAACAAGTCTTTGTCGCGGATCTTTTATTAAAAAAACAGGCGGAATTTCTGCCTTTTACCGACAGCATTAATATTTAAAATTATTGAATTTCAACTGTTTATATATTTTTCTTCGCGGAAGGGAAAATAAAAATTCTGAAAGAAAGTGTGAAGAAGTTCAAAAAAACAAAATTTTCAACTAATTGATAATAAAATATATTTATTCTGTTATTGTTTAGAGGAGGAAGAGATATAAAGAGCAATATTTGTATGTTATTTGTTATTTAATTGTGTATCACCTCTGCGGGTTATCCTCCCCGGCATCGCGGGGAATGCAGGCTTATTTCAGTGGCGGGTGAAACGACGCCACAGAAAGCGAATCACAAAAAATTCCACGCTGCCAAGTAACAAAAACCACAGGCTGAAGACGATGGTATACAGCTGGTTTAAATCCATAATATGCAGTGCAGACATCAGCGCTCTGGCGACAGGCAACCCGAATGCCGGTGCCGGCAACAGTAAGGCTGATAAGAACCCCGCTAATAATATGCCACAGGGAATAAGCAAGCTTTCGAGAGGGTTTTTCATAATGATCCGCAACAGGAAAAGAAGAGTGCCTGACATTCTCCGGGAATTGCTGGCCGGTTTCAATCATCATCAGGGGATATTCATAAGGCGGAACTTATGCCTGCAGACAGCAGGATCTTTCTGAAGTTGCTTATTTTCCATTGAGTTAGCATAAACTTAGCGAATGTTATAAGTTATAGCCTTTGCTATAACTAACCCCATGATTTTATTGTCTTTTTTAATCCATCCCTTCGTGGTAGACTGCGCATCACCCGGTTGCCGGAAGTCAGAGCAACTTTAATTGTCCTGAGAGACAAGTCTGAGCGATAAACCTGATGGATGTAATTACTACAATTATTCTTGCCTTTGGCATGTCGATGGATGCCTTTGCCGCGGCGCTGGGAAAAGGCGCAGCACTTAAACGGCCGGGAATGAAAGAGGCATTACGTACCGGTGCTATCTTTGGTGGTATCGAAATGCTGACGCCATTGATTGGCTGGGGTATTGGCCTGGCGGCCAGCCAGTATGTGATGGCGTGGGACCACTGGATTGCTTTTCTCCTGCTGACGATACTGGGCGGCAGAATGGTGATGGGTGGCTTCCGGCATGGCGCCGCTGAGGAGTGTGTTGCCCCTGAGCGTCATGGCTTTATGGTGCTGGCGATGACAGCAGTCGCCACCAGCCTGGATGCACTGGCCGTAGGCGTGGGGCTGGCTTTTCTGCAGGTGAATATAGTTATTACCGCAGTGGCTATCGGAGCGGCGACGACGATTATGGCAACCACCGGAGTCTTAGTTGGCCGGTTTATCGGTCCTATCCTTGGGAAATGGGCTGAAGTCCTGGGCGGCGTTGTGCTGATAGGCATTGGCTGCACCATCCTTACTGAACATCTGGGTATATTCAGCTGATACCGGGTTCCCCGGGTCTGCCTTTCCGGCAGTATTCAGCAAAGGCATGTTGTCTGATCCGCCTTCACAGGCTATTATTTTCCGGCAGTATATACAGTGACGGCAGATCATCATGATCTGCCGTTTTACTGCCACTGCGGGGTGATGGTGTTCCGCCTCAACCAACCGCTGTTCTGATACCGGAACAGCTGATGACGCCTGACATAAAACTTAACCCGCCTGGCGGGGAGTTTGCTGTGTCAGGTGCTTTCCCCTGTCACCGGTCATGTCTCCCCGCGGCATAATAATATTCAGGAAACTGGTATGCTGAAGTCTTTTATGGCTGTGTTACTCGGGGGTGGTGCCGGGTGTTTGTTACGCTGGTGGTGCTCGGTCAGATTTAATCCGGTATTTCCGGGCTTACCGCTCGGCACGTTACTGGTCAACCTGGCCGGTGGATTTATTATCGGCGGGGCTCTGGCCTGGTTTGTCCGCCATCCTCAGCTGGATCCTGCCTGGAAACTATTAATCACTACCGGACTCTGTGGTGGTCTGACAACCTTTTCGACCTTTTCGGCGGAACTGATGGTCATGCTGCAATCCGGTAAGTATTTCTGGGCAATGAGCAGTGCCTGCCTTCATCTGTTCGGTACTTTACTGATGACATTTGCCGGCTTTACACTGATTACCCTCATCGGGTAGCAGAGTATCACGGCCGGTCCGGTGAGATGAATTGCCGGTCCGGCCACAGGATCCGCGTGATCGGATCCTGTGGCCGCCGCCGATCTGCGGCATCAGCCCGTTTTCCGCTGACATGCTGAAGGATGGTGCGTTTTGCACTAAGCTATCGGTTAATTCTTCAGCTCCGGGTCATACGCTATGCTATCTGAACGTTTTGAACGATTTATCGATATTTTCCGTGAAGCACCTTCCGATTCTCCTCCTGAAACCATTGGCCGCTTCTACGCTTATTATCTGCGCCAGGTCTGGCCATCTTTTGCCGGGTTACTGGTGGTTGGCTTAGTCGGCGCGCTGATTGAAGTGTCGCTGTTTGGCTATCTGAGTAAGATTATCGATTTAGTGAATGCCTCAAAACCGGCGACCTTATTCACTGACCACTGGATATTACTTAGCTGGATGGGGGCTGTTGCATTGATCATCCGGCCGCTGTTTATCGGCTTGCATGATCTGTTAATCCACCAGACGATTAATCCGCGGATGACCAGTATGATACGCTGGCAGCATCATAAATATGTGCTGCGGCAGAGCCTGACCTTTTTCCAGAATGATTTTGCCGGGCGTATTGCCCAGCGAATTATGCAGACCGGTAATTCATTATGTGATTCTGCAGTACAGCTGGTGGATGCTATCTGGCACGTCTTAATCTATGCCATCACCGCCCTGGTACTGTTTGCGGCCGCAGACTGGAAATTAATGATTCCGTTAATTATCTGGATGGTAATATACGTTTCCTCATTATTATTTTTTGTCCCGAGGGTAAAACAACGTTCAGTGGTATCTTCTGAGGCCCGGTCGAAACTGATGGGTTTTATTGTTGATGGTTATACTAATATTGCGACCCTGAAGTTATTCGCCCACAGTTCACTGGAAGAAAATAAGGCCCGCGAGGCGATTCATGACCAGACCGTGAAAACGCAGCATGCCGGGCGAATGATAACCGCCATGGATGTTACGCTCTCGATACTGAATGGCGCACTGATCGTCAGTACCACCGGTATGGCGTTAATTTTATGGACTCAGTCGTTAATTTCGGTCGGCGCTATTGCACTCGCGACCGGGTTAGTGATCCGACTGGTGAATATGTCCGGCTGGATTATGTGGGTGGTGAACGGTATTTTTGCCAATATTGGTATGGTCCAGGATGGTATGGCGACTATCTCACAACCACTGAGTGTTCAGGATAAGCCCGCAGCCCCGGAACTGAAGGTCACTGCCGGAGAAATTCACTTCGACCACCTCTCTTTCCGCTATGGTCATGGCCGGCCAATTCTGTCGGATATCGATATCACAATTAAACCCGGAGAAAAAATCGGTCTGATTGGTGCTTCCGGAGCGGGTAAATCTACCCTGGTGAACCTGTTACTGCGGATGTATGACCTGAATGAAGGCCGTATCTGTATCGACGGACAGGATATTGCCGGGGTAACCCAGCAAAGTCTGCGCAGTCAGATTGGGATGATCACCCAGGACACCTCGTTACTGCACCGTTCTATCCGTGACAACCTGCTGTATGGCCGTCCTGATGCCAGTGATGCTGAAATCGCCGCGGCTATCCGCGGGGCGCGGGCGGAAGAATTTATACCTCAGTTGTCTGACTCCCTGGGACGGTACGGGCTGGATGCACATGTCGGTGAGCGGGGGGTAAAACTTTCCGGCGGTCAGCGGCAGCGTATTGCGATTGCCAGGGTACTGCTGAAAAATGCCCCGATTCTGATTATGGACGAAGCGACTTCGGCACTGGATTCAGAAGTCGAAGCGGCAATTCAGGAAAGCCTGGAATCACTGATGACCGGGAAAACGGTGATAGCCATCGCCCACCGTCTATCGACCATCGCACGGATGGATCGGCTGATTGTGCTGGAACAGGGAAAAATTGCAGAAACGGGGAATCATCAGCAGTTGCTGGAAAAACAGGGCGTCTATGCGCGCTTATGGCAGCGACAAACCGGCGGTTTTGTCGGCACAGATTAACCGCCGGCGGTGACAGGCGGGGTTGCCCGCCGGTGCAGAGAAAAACAACCACGGGGTTACAGGCTGAATCTCCAGTCGGGTATACTGCCGGGATATATTTAATATTTTGCGGGTTGTTATGGAACGTTTTATCGAAAATATGATGTATGCCACTCGCTGGCTGTTAGCGCCGGTTTACTTAGGACTGTCGCTCGGGCTGCTGGCATTAACGATCAAATTCTTTCAGGAAATTGTGCATGTTCTGCCGCATATTCTCTCGGTGACCGAAAATGAACTTATCCTGTTGTTATTATCGCTGATAGATATGGCGCTGGTGGGGGGATTGCTGATTATGGTGATGCTGTCCGGCTATGAAAACTTTATCTCAGCGCTGGATATTGATGAGCATAAAGAAAAGCTGAACTGGCTGGGAAAAATGGACTCCGGCTCGCTGAAGAATAAGGTCGCGGCCTCGATTGTCGCCATCTCTTCGATTCATCTGCTCAGAGTATTTATGGAAATGAAAAGTATCGATAACAGCAAAATACTCTGGTATATCCTGTTGCACCTGACCTTTGTACTGTCAGCCTTTGTGATGGGATACCTGGATAAAATGTCACGTTATGGCAAATCAGCCCATTAGTCCTTACCGTTAACCTGATGCTGCAACGGCTCCGCTTTCTGACGGGGCCGTTTTCTTCTCTGCCAGCCTGCGGTTTGGATCCGCGGATCACCGGAACAGACTATTTTGTCGCCGGGCGGGTACCTGTCAGGGTGGGCATCACCTGCTTTATCATGCTGAAAAAATGGCGTAGCCTGGCCGGGTAATAGCTGGCCCACGGATAAGTCAGCCAGACCGGTAGTGGCGGAGCCTGCCATTCCGGCAAAGGTTCCAGTAAACGGCCTGTCGCCAGATCATCAGCCACCAGCCAGGACGATACCAGCGCGACCCCCATTCCCGCCACCGCCGCTTTTCTTACAGCATAAATGCTGTCACTGAGCAGGCGGGGACTGATGGTGATGGTCTGACTGAGTGCATGATGAGTGTGTTTCAGGGTAATTTCAGTACGATAAAAAGTGCTCAGGGAAAGCCACGGAAGGGCCGCCAGATGGTCGAGTGTTTCCAGCGGCGGTACACTGGCCAGCAATTGTGGTGTGGCAACCAGACTGCGGGGGACTTCGGCGATTTGAATCGCGACTAAATCCGGGTCACTGAGCGCACCGACCTGGATAGCACAGTCAATATTTTCGGCCACAAAATCAGGGGTACGATCATTCAGCATCCACTCGATATTCAGGGCCGGGGACTGTTGTAACCAGTCAACCAGTGGCGCAATCATCTGGTCCTGACCAAAGGCATGGGGAGCCCGCACCCGCAGTGTACCCACCGGTTCATCGTGGCTGTTAGTCAGTTCATCTTCCAGCGCATACCAGTTACCCACCAGCTGCCGGGCCCTGCGGTAACAGCGTTCCCCGTCATCGGTAAGTTTCAGTGCGTGGGTTGAGCGCATAATCAGTTTCTGGCCGAGCATATTTTCTAATGCCTGTAACCGGCGGCTGACCGTTGGCTGACTGACCGAAAGCTGCCGTGCACAGGCCGATAAACTGCCACTTTCCACAATCCTGATAAAGGTTTGCATCAATTCAATGCGGTCAATACTGCCGGACGAGACGACTTTCATACGTACCACGCATAACAGATTTGTGTAATCCGAGTCTACCATGCATTAAAGAGTTCAGGTTTACTTAACTCAACCCTGATACGGAGAAAGAATAATGTCAGCAATTGAGCAGACCACAAACGATGAACACCTTTCAGCCCCGCTACTGTTTACCCTGGCCGCCGGTGCCGGGCTAAGTGTTGCTGCTATTTATTACAGCCAGCCAATGCTGGGACTGATGGGAAAACAGTTTAATGCGACTACCGCCCAGTCGGGACTGATCCCGATGCTGACTCAGGCAGGTTACGCACTGGGGATCCTGTTGCTGACGCCACTGGGGGATCGCTTTGATCGTCGTAAGCTGATCGCCGTGAAAGGATTATTACTGGTTGCGGCACTGATACTCTGTGCGGTTGCACCGGGACTGAATTTATTACTGGTCGCGAGCTTGCTGACCGGGCTGGCGGCGACCATGGCACAGGATATTGTCCCGGCATCGGCGGCTCTGGCACCGGAACGCAGCCGCGGGAAAACCGTCGGCACGGTAATGACCGGGCTACTCACCGGGATCCTGTTATCACGGGTAGTCAGCGGGATTATCGGTGAATATCTGGGCTGGCGGAGTCTGTATTTTATTGCTGCGGCATCGGTATTATTGATTACTCTGGCACTATGGCGGGTATTACCGGTTTTTCGTCCATCGGCAGCGGTTCCCTGGACTTCACTGATGCGCTCCCTCTGGAAGCTGTGGCATCAACACGCGACACTGCGGCGTGCTGCGATTGCGCAAGGTCTGTTATCTGTCGCTTTCAGTGCTTTCTGGTCAACGCTGGCGCTGATGCTGTATCAGGATTTTGGTCTGGACAGTGCGGTGGCGGGGGCATTCGGTCTGGCAGGGGCCGCGGGCGCCCTGGCAGCACCTTTAGCCGGGGGAATGGCGGACCGTATTGGTCCTGCCCGCGTCACTCAGTTAGGTGCCGGACTGGTTATTTTTGCGTTCGGGCTGATGCTGCTGATGCCGTTATTCCCGGCAGAAGGGAAGCTGGGGATAATTGTTGTCAGTGCCATTATTTTTGACCTCGGGATCCAGGCATCACTGGTCGCCCATCAGACCCTGGTCTTCCGGCTGGCGCCGGAAGCACGCAGCCGCCTGAATGCACTGCTATTTACGGTCGTATTTATCGGTATGGCGGCCGGTTCCGCCCTCGGAAGCCTGGCACTGACCCACGGGGGCTGGAATGGTGTCGTGATCCTGTCAGTGATTGCGGCGGTGCTGGCTCTGGTGGTGCGTTTATGCAGCCGCCACCTGCATAACTAATATTAGTACCGGGAGGCGCTGCTCCCGGTATTGCCTTTCTTACTGATTTACTGACTGACCGCGGGGTGCTGTTACCGGCCATTAAATGAAAATGAGTATCATTTAATTTACTCGCTGTGATTCTCAATGCTAATATGCCGGGCAATAATTCATCAGCGGGGCCTCTTCCGTCTTTACCGGCAACTTTCCCTATGAACAGTCTTTCGTCTGAAATCAATCAGCGCTCATTTTTAGTCGCGGATTTTCGTGAATTCGGCAGCCGCTATGGGATTGATTATCGTTTTCCCGGCGGTGACGATACTACCGAACTGGTCAGAGGGCGGGTGGAAGAGTGGCGACTGTCATCCGGGATGAGTGTGACCCATTCTGACTTACAAATCCTGCATCCCTATGAGTCAACATCGGCGGGCAGTTCTCCCCTGTATATGCTGGTGGTACTGGAAGGCCATGTGGATTTACAACTGAATGGTCAGCCCGTCAGCCCGTCAGCCTGTCAGCAGGTAGGGTGCTGAGTACCCCGCTGGGAAAAACGTCGGTTCTCTCTGCCCGTCATCATAAAGATCAGCGGCTAATCACTCTTTCCCTCGGATTTAGCCCGGTTTCCTCCCCGCCACAGTCTCCGCTGGCAAGGGTATTGAAAAGCGGGCCACGCACCGGTACCCCGTTTACGGTCTGGCATTTGCCCGACTCTCTGCTGGCCAGTATGCGCTTTGCTATCGGTTATCAGTCGACGGCCGCTGCCCGTGAACTGATGCTGGAAGGACTGATGCTGCAGTTACTGGGGACGATGATAACGCCCCCCGACTGGCAGCAGAATACACGAACCTTGCCCGGTGAACGTCACCGGCTGGAAGTTGTTCGTCAGTTACTGGCCTCCAGTCCGGAAAAAAACCATTCTCTCGAATCCCTGGCAAAAACAGCAGCCATGAGCAGCAGCAGTCTGCGGACTAAATTCCGTCAGGCTTATGGTGATTCTGTTTTTAACTATTTACGTGATTGTCGCCTGGCACTGGCCAGACGTTATCTGCAGCAGGGCTACAGTGTACAGCAGGCAGCATGGATGTCTGGCTACCAGCATGCTACTAATTTTTCCACTGCCTTTCGGCGTCGCTATGGTATCAGCCCCAGTCATCTGTGCAGCAGCCCCGCGTCACGTATATGACCGGTGCGCCTGCCGTCTGTCTTTTGTCGTTTTTCATACACAACATGTCACCTGGCATAGGCGTCATCCTGTTGAAAAACGTAATAATAGCAGCCTGAAAATCAATAAATTACGGTAATACTTTTTATGGCAAGGCAGATGAAAAAAACCGCTCCGGGGCTCTGTGGTTACCGGCTGGCAGTGAGTACAGCATTGATGCTGTCATCGCCGTTATGGGCAGCGACAGAGACGCTGGTGGTGACTGCCAGCGGGGAAGCGGGCGGGCAACAAAATACCGTCGCGCCGTATATCAACAGTGCGACGAAATCGGCAGTGCCGGAAACCCGGACCCCTCAGACGGTTGACTCAATCAGCCAGCAACAAATCGGCATGCGCCATGGGAATTCCCTGAACGAAATTTTACGCTATGACGCGGGGGTGGCTTCCGAACTGCGCGGCTCCACTACCTATATGAGTGAATATAAAATCCGCGGTTTTGCGGCAGACCATGAATATTATGATGGTCTGGCACTCCCCTATAATGTGGTCGGCAATACCAAAGCGTTTATCGACCCGTTACTGATTGACCGCGTGGATATTCTGAAAGGTCCGTCATCCGTATTATATGGCAATGCCTCACCCGGCGGACTGGTCAATATCGTAGGGAAAAAACCCCTGTCACACAGCAGTACCCGTCTTGGTGTGACTACCGGTAACCGGGGGCTGAAAGAAGGCTATCTGGACTCGACCGGGCCTATTGCTGACAGCAACTGGAATTACCGTCTGGCAGGGAAAGGCAGTGAAGGCAGTGATCAGCCGGTCACTACCAAACATGAAAGCTATCTGATAGCACCTTCCGTGAGCTGGCAGCCTGATTCAGATACCCGCCTTACGCTGGATGCGTTGTATGAGAATCAACCCGGGCTGACACCGTCAAATCCTTTACCACTGGCTTACCTGCGCAGCGGTTATGCGTCACGCCGCTCATATGCCGGTGACCGCTGGAATGGGTTTAAACAACGGCAGGGGATGATCGGCTACAGTTTTGAACATCAGTTTAATAGTGGCTGGGGTGTGGTACAGCGGGCCCGTTATTTTACCCTGAACAGTCACCAGCGCAGCATTTACGCCACCGGCACCGACACCAGTGACACACAACTGTCACGCTTTGGCTATACCACAGATGAAAGCGTTGACAGTATTAACCTTGATAATCAGCTGACCAAAACCCTGGAATGGGCAGGCTGGCAGCATCATCTGCTGGCCGGTTTTGATTATCAGCACCTTAACTCTGATATGACCTGGCGTTATGCCACCCGTAACCCCGGCATTAATATGCTCAACCCCGATTATGATCAGGTAACAACAGATAATGCGGGGCTGTATACCTCGACGAATAACCGGCTCAGTTTTCACCAGAGCGGTTATTATCTCCAGGACCAAATGACGCGGGGTGGCCTGAATGTGCTGGCCAGTCTGCGTTATGACGATTATCAGTCATCGACGACCGATTACCTGAGCGGGGGCAGTAAATCATCGATTGACCAGCATAAACTGACTAAACGGCTCGGTGTTCTGTATCAGTTCAGTAACGGCCTGGCACCTTATCTCAGTTATTCAGAAGGTTTCCTGCCGGTAGCGCCGCAGGGCACCCTGACGGCCAGCCAGGCAAAAGCGACTACCAGTAAACAACTGGAAGGCGGGGTAAAATATTTACTGTCTGAGTATGCGACTACACTGACCGCATCGGTCTTTGAGATCAGACAAAAAAATGTGCTGACGACTGACTATACCTACACTGCCGGCGGGTTACTGAATTATCGTCAAACCGGTGAAGTCAGGTCCGACGGGGCAGAACTCAGTATTGTCAGCCGCCCGCAGGACAATATGACGCTGATTGCCAGCTATGCCTATACCGATGCGGTAAATAAGAAAGATGACCTCTACCAGGGCAAACGGGTGACGCAGGTTCCGCAAAACAGCCTCAATCTGTGGGGAGACTACACCTTTGAGCAGGGCATTTTTAACGGACTGATGCTGGGGGCTGGTATGCGTTATTACGGTAAAAGTGAAATCACTCCGGACAATGCATTACCTGCGATTGGCGGTAATACGCAGTATGACCTGGCGGCCAGCTACGATATGGGGGTATTAAGTCAGTCACTGCAAGGGCTGACACTGAAAGCCGGTGCCCAGAACCTGACCAATAAAATGACCTATACCTGTTACAGTAGCAGCTATTGCTGGATAGGACGGGATCGCAGCTGGCAGATAGGCGCTGACTATCGTTTCTGAATCTACCGTACTGCGGTAATGGCGGCCCGGCCGGTGAGCCCGACAGTGGCCGTCAGGTTATTGCAGTGCGTACTTTTTTACTTTATCGAACAGTGTACTTTTTGCGATCCCCAGAGCTTCTGCCGCCTGGGAAACATTACCGTGATGTTTGCTGAGTTCGGAAATAATTAAATCTTTTTCGAAATGCTCAACCAGCTGCGGTAATGTCAGCACTGTCTCGGAGCTGTGACGCCCGGCTTCCCCGGTCATACCGAGGACACAACGTTCGGCTTCATTCCTCAGTTCACGCACATTTCCGGGCCAGGACCAGGTCAGGTAGTTCTGCATTTTTATTACATCAATTACCGGTACCTCACGGCCAAAGGTTGTGGCTGCGGTTTCGGAAAAATATTTAAATAACAGAGGAATATCTTCACGGCGCTCACGCAGTGGCGGGATAGGCAGTTCAATGACATTCAGGCGGAAATTAAGGTCAGCACGGAATTGTCCCTGTTCTGCCAGCAATCCCAAATCGGCTTTGGTAGCACTGATCACCCGGATATCCACAGGAATCGCCTGATTGGAACCGAGTCGCTCAATCATTCGCTCCTGCAGTACACGCAACAGCTTGATTTGCATAGCCATTGGCATACTTTCAATTTCGTCGAGAAACAGCGTCCCGCCCTGAGCATATTCAATTTTACCAATCCGTTTCTGGGTTGCTCCGGAAAATGCGCCGCGTTCGTGGCCAAAAATCTCGCTGTCGAACAGCGTCTCCGGCAGACCACCACAGTTGAGGGCGACGAAATTACCGGGCCTGCCACTGAGGTCATGAATACAGCGGGCAAGCAGCTCTTTACCGGTACCGGTTTCACCATGGATCAAGATATTCGCGGGCGTTGCTGCGATATTTCTCACAGTTTCACGCAACTCACACATCGGTTGTGCATGGCCGATAAAACGACTATCCAGGTCACTGACATGGGCCAGTTTCTGGCGCAGTTTCTCAACTTCCAGTGTCAGTTTTCTCTTTTCCAGCGCACGGCGTACTTGCTGGATTAATACCTGGGGTGAAAAGGGCTTAGGCAGAAAGTCATAGGCACCGCTGCGCATAGCTTCGACCGCCGTCATAATATCGCCGTGACCGGTGATCATAATCACCGGAACCTGAGGAGCGACGGACTGCATTTGCTGCAGAAAATCCATACCACTGAGGCCCGGCAGGCGTAAATCAGTCACCACCACGCCGCTAAAACCGGGGGGCAACATTTTCTGTGCCTCCTCAACTGAGCCGGCTCCGGCGGCGGGGATATCTTCAATCTCCAGCGACTGAATACAGCTGGTGCGCACGGACTCATCGTCCTCGATAATTAATACATGGTAATCAGCCAATGAGATTCTCCTGCTGTGCCGGACTGAGCTGCAATCGGATGGTAAATCTGGCCCCGCCGCTGGCCAGGTTATCGGCGCTCAGGCTGCCATGAAAGCTTCTGATAATATCTGCCGAAATGGCCAGCCCCAGTCCGAGTCCGGTGGTTTTTTTGGTCGTAAAAAAGGGTTCAAAAATATGTTCGATAATCCCGGCGGCCAGCCCCGGACCGTTATCGGAAACCTCAATAATCGCTTCTGAAAAGAAACGGAATAAGCGCACCGAAATTTCCGGGGATGGCCGGTTATCCAGGACATCAATCGCATTCGCCAGCAGGTTTACCAACACCTGTTCGAGACGTAAGCCGTTGCATTGCGCATAAATTTCGTCACACGGAAACACTTTGTGCAGCGTAATATGTTTCTTTTCCAGCCGGTGTTTCAGCAGCATCATCACATTATCGATACAGTGGCTGAGGCGTACCTGGCTGATGCTCTCATCGGAGGGCCTGGCGAAAGAACGCAGCTGGCCGGTCAGCACGCCAATACGGTCAACCAGTGCTGAGATCCGGGTCAGATTTTCACCGGTGGCTTTCAGGTTGCCGCGTTGCAGAAAAATAAGCGTATTCTCAGAATAGGCGCGGATAGCAGCCAGTGGCTGATTAATCTCATGGGCCAGTCCGGCAGAGAGCTGGCCGATAACTGCCAGTTTTTCTGTACGAATCAGCTCCTTTTGCAGATTCCGCTCCCGTTCTTCAAAGCCGAGCCGTTCGGTAATTTCTTTTTCCAGTTCCAGATTTTTGGTCCGGAGTTCACGGCTTCTCTCTGCGACCAGCACTTCCAGCTGACTATAAGCATCCCTGATCGCGTTGTTATTCTCGGCAATCTTACGGACCAGTTTCATACGCTGGCTAACAAAATAACCGAAGAAAATAATTGAACTGAGTATGCTGTCGATTAACGCAATACGCAGCCAGATATCGCGGTAAACCGGCGTTGCCGGCAACATACCGGTTAAATACATACTGGTACCGGGGATCGGCGCCCGGGCGGCCAGATAATGCTGACCGGCAATCGTCATAAGCGTGAAACCTGCCGGATGCCGGTCAGCACGGACTTCCGGCAGCGGAGTGATCTTATAACCGCCAAATTGCCGTGTATTCACTGCGGTTTGTAAGTCTTCGGCTTCCGCAATCCCCAGAGTATGGTATTTCCAGCCCGGGATATTCGAAGCAATGATTATCCCGCTGGCATCTGACAGGGCCAGTGGTTCACTGAGCGGCGCATCGGCGACGAATAAATGGTCCATATTAATTTTCAGTGCCAGCACCCCGATATCTTTTCCTCCGGCCGTCATCCGGGTCGAGAGGTAGTAGCCGGGCATATTTTCTGTGGTGCCGACCGCATAGAACGCCATCACATGATCACTCACTGCCTGGCGAAAATAGGGCCGGAAAGAAATATCGTGCCCGCGCAGTGCATTCGGCCCGCAAGACTGCTCTGAGGCGATGATAATGCCCGCTTGTGAGGCCAGGAAAACCTGACCGGCACCAATCACCTGACTGATATTTCTGAGTTTCTGACTGATGACGGTATAGGGTACGCGTTGCGGAGTGAGGAGATAATTTTGCAGGTCACTGTCCATTGCCAGGGTCAGTGGCAGATAGCGGTATTTATCCAGATTACGTTCGAACGTATTTATTTTACTTTTCAGGCTTCGCTGAATCTGTGCCTCGGTTTTAGCCAGTGCTCGCGGCAGAAGACAGAGGTAACTCAGCCAGTCAGTCAGCAATACCGCAAGGATAATACTCGCGGCCAGTAACAGACTATGACGCGAAAAGTTAAAAAAACCACTGGCGGGGGGGATTTTGTTTTCTTTCTGAAACATTGCTCATTTTCCTGCTTTACTGATTGTATCGCGGGGATCCGGGCGGCAGCACTTCTTCTGACGACCGGATCCGGATCAGTGTTTCAGAGTAAGGCCGCGCCTTAATAAATATTAAGAAGCACGATAGTCAGTACTGCCATCACTAAGCGCGACACCGCATAACCTACCGTATAGCCGATGGCCGGAACGCTGCTTTGGGCCGCATCCTGAATTGCGCCGAGGGCTGCCGTGGTGGAACGGGCGCCGGCACAGACACCAAATAAAATTCCCGGATGAAAGCGGAAAACGTAACGTCCTAATATCAATCCAAGGATCAGGGGAACCAGTGTAACAATGATCCCGCAGATAAATAAGGGCAACCCGTAATGTTTAAGTCCGCCAATAAATCCTGATGCGGCATTAATCCCGACAATGGCAATAAAACCATTCAGACCCAGATTATTTAATAACCAGATAGCCGGATTGGCTATTTTACCAAAAGTCCGTTTGACCGAACGGATATAACCGCAAATAACCCCTGCAACAATGGCACCAACATTGGTACCGAGGCTAAGCGGAATGCCGCCCACATGGATAGTAATGGCACCAATCAGGCAGCCAATGGCAATACCGGCACACATAAACATTAAATCAGAAGTATTGCTGTTACGGTCAGCATAACCGGTTTTTGCGGCCAGGGCGGCGACATCTTTGCCTTCACCTTTGACGGTCAGTACATCGCCGGGTTTCAGGGCTAAATCCATATCCAGCGGCAGTGTTTCATCGGCACGGGTGACGGAAAGCAGAAAAATACCATGGCCGGGACGGCTGAACTCGGTATAGACCAGCTCGCCGAGGGTTTTACCGCGTGCCGCCTGTTTACTGAGGACAATATCCAGTTTCTCAGTGGCAAAATTAAGCAGGTTAATATCGGCACTTTCCGGACCAATCAGCGACTGACTGGCGACAATATCCTGCAGGCTGCCGGAGGCAATAATTTCCGCGCCCTGAGTCAGCAGGGTATCGGCTTCGCACTGTGTCACCGGACCTTGTGGCTGATAACGAATACGGCGGATAAATACTTTATGTCCCAGCATATCTTCTGCCTGCGCGACCGTTTTTTGGTCAAAATCGGGGTTTTGCACAGTCAGTGCTCTGGCGACATGGGCAATGTACGCAGAATCTTTAATTTCCTGGTGGCGGCTATGCGTTTTTTCGTAGTCACGGCAGGCTTCGGGCAGGTTAATTCCCATCAGTCTGGGGCCCAGGGTTGCCAGGAACCAGGCAGAACCGGCGGTACCAAACGGATAGGTAACCGCATAGGCGACCGGCAGTAATGCAGCCGCAGCCGCGGCATTCTGGGACATCACACTGGACGCTACACCCAGCACCGTCGAGTTAGTATATCCCCCGGACAGTAACCCTGCGGTCAGCGCGCTGTCATAGTGGAAGATTTTGCCTAACAGAATGGCGGTTCCCAGTCCTGACAGACAGATAATTACCGTAAACACTACCTGAGGCAGACCGTCACTTTTCAGAGCACGAATAAATTCCGGGCCCACCGCATAACCGACGGCGAACAGGAACATATCAAAAAACGTCGATTGCATGACCGGGGAAATATGTAAGTCGAGCTGACCTATCAGTAGTCCGGCAATTAATGTACTGGTGACCACCCCAAGACTGAATTTTCCGAAGGTAAAGGTACCAAACCATGCGCCTAATGCGAGGGTCAGGTAAATCGCAATATCGGGATTCTCATGCAGAGTGGAAATAAAGAAGTTCATGATTTTCTCCTGATGGAAAAAAGGGGCGGGTAAACGCCCCTGAAATACTGTCCCTGAAATAAACCTCAGTCGGGGAATTAATAGTGAGGTTTATAAAGCATCTCTTCGATCCAGCTGCGGATATTCGCCGGACGTTCAGCCTGTGCCAGTCCGCTGTCAAACATGTATTCGACAATACGGGTTGCGGTGGTGATTTCGGTCTCCAGAATATTGTCCTGGCTCGGATACAGCATGCCTTTTTTCTGCATGTCGGCGGTCACCTGCTCAGCGGTTGCATGAGCGGCCACAATAAAGCATTCATCGTTTAGTAGCAGCGGTCTGGCGGCGTAGGTTGCCAGGCCAATGGCCGGGTAAATGTAGAAATTATTTGCCTGGCCGGGCAGGAAGGTTTTGCCGTCCATATCAAATTCCGGGAACTGGACACCGGCCGCAAACAGGGCTTTACCTCCGGACCAGGTATATGCCTGCTCAGCTGTACATTCCACTTTGCTGGTGGGATTAGACAGAGCAAAAATAATTGGCCGCGGATTAATTTCACTCATTTTTTCTACCACCTCACGGGTAAAGGCACCGGCGCTGGTACTGACACCAAACAGAATGGTCGGTTTGAAATCTTCAATCACCTGCACTAAATCACGGGAAGGTTTCGCATCCAGAGCAAACTTCTGTTGTTCCGGACTCAGATCCTGACGGGAGGTTTCGATAAGACCGTTGATATCCATGTAGGCAATGCGTGAACGGGCTTGTTCTTCTGACAGGCCCAGATCACGCAGCTCTGCACAAATCAGTTTACCGATACCGATACCGGCAGAACCTGCGCCGTAGAACAGCACCCGTTGTTCTGTCAGGCTGGAACCGGTGATGTTCATCGCGCTGGCGATACCGGCCAGTGCAACGCTGGCGGTGCCCTGAATATCATCGTTGTAGCACAGCACTTTATCTTTATAGCGGTCCAGATAACGGATCGCATCAGTGCCTTTCCAGTCTTCAAAATGAATACAACAGCCAGGGAACACCGTCTGAACTGCCTGCACAAACTCTTCGGTCAGTTCGTTCAGTTCCTGCTCGCTGACAGGTGCTTCGCGGGTACCCAGATACAGCGGATCAGCACGCAGTTTTTCGTTAGTGGTACCGATATCGAACAGTACCGGCAGTAAACATTCCGGAGGAACAGCAGCACAGGCGGTATACAGTTGCAGTTTACCGATAGGGATCCCCATGCCGTTCGCCCCGATATCGCCCAGGCCAAGAATACGTCCGCCGGTAGAGACACAGATAAATCGAACATCTTTGACTGGCCAGTTTTTCAGTACTTCGGCCATACGGCCTTTCATATGGCGGGTAATGTACATACCGCGCGGACGACGATAGATATGGCCAAACTCCAGGCAGGCGTCGGCAACGATTGGATCGTACAGGATCGGAATGAAGCGTTTCGGATCGGACATAACGGTTTTATAGAAGACGACCTCATTACGTTCTTCAAGGCCAATCAGATAGATATAACGTTCCAGGTCGTCTTTTTTGCTGTCCAGATGATTCAGTACGCGCTGAACCTGCAGGTCAAGTGATTCTATGGACGGTGGCAGTAACCCTTCCAGATGTTTACTTTTACGTTCCTGCTCGCTGAATGCAGTGCCTTTATTCCCTGCTGCGTTATGCAGTAAATCCATGCCTGAAAGGGAAATTGTTTCCATAGTCATGATATAGCTCCTGTAAACAATAGAATAAAACCAGTGAAATAACGCGTTTGCTAATCCTGGTTATCTATTGCAACGGGCGTGCCAATGGCTGATAAATTTTATCTTGATGAAATTAATGGTTTTTTTATTTTGCGTCTTGCAGCAAAGGACGGATTTCCGGAAATTAAGGCTTTCTGACGGCGGGATAATCGGCGGTGTTTATTTTTTATACCTGGCAGCAGGTTAAATTAATGTATAAGTAAGGTAATATAAGTTAATTTCAGGGGTATTTTTTTAGCATACTTATAAGTTTTCACCTGAACCGGAAATAGAAAACTTATTTTATGTTTCATTTCTGAGATTATTTTTTCTGTTTTTCAGCCTCGGCAGAATAAAACAGTCTGCTATTAAGACTCTCTGGCCGCCTGTCGGTGGGTACAGCGCTCTCCGGCTATTTTTATCCATGTAATTTGTCCGGTTTTCCGTCCCTGTGCTGTATTGCTGAAAAAACGTGCGGGCTTGTCAGGCACCGCACAGCAGATAAACAGCGTAAAACACCCTCTGGAACAAAATTTCATTAATCGAAATATAAAATTCTGTTGTAATTGTTTACCAGAAGATGGCATTTGCTGTTAATTTCGGTGATTTTCTGACTATTCAGGATCTCAGCCGTGTCTTAAAGAATGGTGTACCGGTTTTATTTTTGGCTATAACGATTGAGTTACAGTGAGTGAAGAATTAAAGGAGTTATAAACAATGAAAATGAGTACCTCGAAAACACGTGCTAAACATATTCGTTTTCCACACCATATCCTGAGTGATATTCAGGAATCATTAAAGAAAGAAAGCAGCGAAAACTTTTCTGCCTGGGTGATTGAAGCCTGCCGTATCAGGCTGAGAAAGAGCAACTGATCACGGTATGTAGCAGCGTATTACCACGGCAGCATCATTATAAAGCAGATGACAGTAATACCGGACGGAGGGACTTGTCCGGGCGCTATTGTTTCTTCCCGTTCCCCGCTTTGATATCTTCAGGCTCTCTTTTCTGTCCGGCCGGTTCTCTGAATGCCGTCTCTCCGGTGTTTATCCGATTCTGATCACAAAATTATTCGCCGAAAAAAGCAAAACATGATGTATATCGATTTTCTGATTTAAATGTTTATTAAATGTTAATTAATAAGCTGGTTTTGTGTTTAGCTGTGTTCAGATAAAACAAGAAACTTTCTTCTTTGCCGGTGGAAAAAAGGGTCTGGTCAGCCCCGGAAAAGGCTGACAGATAACCGCCGCAGATTTTTTTATTCTGAACAATGCCGGAGGGTAGCAGCGTGTTGACGATTCTGGGTTTTGCGATGGTCGTTTGCTTTATGTACCTGATTATGACCAAACGGATGTCTGCGCTGATCGCTCTGATCATTGTGCCGACATTGTTTGCTCTGGCAGGCGGGTTTTATTATGGACTGGGAGATATGATGCTGGACGGGGTGAAAAAACTGGCACCCACCGGTGTGATGCTGACATTTTCGATTCTGTATTTCGGCCTGATGATTGATGCCGGCCTGTTTGACCCGCTGGTACGTTTTATTCTGAAAATTGTGCGCGGTGACCCATTAAAAGTCCTGATGGGAACCGCAATACTGACCTTACTGGTTTCGCTGGATGGCGACAGTTCAACCACTTATATGATTGCTATTGCCGCATTTCTGCCATTATATCGTAAGCTCGGCATGAACATACTGGCGATGACCTGCCTGGTGAACCTTGCCAGCGGTATTATGAATCTTTCGCCATGGGGCGGACCCACAGCAAGAGCCGCGGCAGCTTTACGTATTGATGCGCTGGATATTTTTATTCCGATGATCCCCGCGATGCTGGTGGCCTGTTGTTCGCTGGTCGGGCTTGCCGTCTGGTTTGGTCTGGCAGAACGGCGGCGGCTGGGCATGATCACCGTTGCCGTTCCGGATAACCGGAATATCAGTCCCGACACCGGTGATGAAACTGCCGGCGCGGCTAACCGGCGGCCTGAAATGTTCTGGCCTAATTTTATTCTGACCACAGTATTACTGGTGATGCTGGTGATGGGCACGTTACCGATCCAGATATTATTTATGCTGGCATTTGCTATTGCGGCAATGCTGAATTATCCGTCACTGGAGCAGCAGAAAGAGCGTATCAGCGCCCATGCGGGCAATGTGCTGGCAGTCACGTCACTGATTTTCGCCGCCGGAATATTTACCGGTATTTTATCCGGTACCGGCATGGTGGATGCGATGGCAAAAAGTCTGCTGTCGGTGATACCCCACAGCTTTGGCCCTTACCTGGCAGTATTTACGGCGGTTATCAGTCTGCCATTCACTTTCTTTATGTCTAATGATGCCTTCTACTTTGGCATTCTGCCGGTGATAGCCCAGACCGCTGCCGGATATGGTATTTCAGCGGAAGAAATTGCCCGGGCCTCGATTGTCGGACAGCCGTTCCATTTACTGAGTCCGCTGGTACCCTCTGTCTATCTGCTGGTCGGTCTGGCGAAAGTGGATATTGGTGATCATCAGCGATTTTCTATCAAATGGGGAATATTTATCAGTTTGATGCTGCTGGCTGGCGGAATTCTCTTTGGTGCTATCCCCGTCTATCATCAGGGATAATCGGTTCCCGGCACCGCCGGGTCTGTGCCGGGCAACAGGGGGATTATCTGATGATAATCTCCCTGCAGGGGCAAAGAGATAAGTTTTTAATATAGATGAGTATTTTGATAACTAAAGGTTCGCTAATATGCATTTAACCTGACGCCGGGTTGGCTGCACACTGTTCTTCATCCCTGTTATGAGGAACCACTATGTCTGAATCGATAGCAACTTCCGGTCTTAATTTGCAGTCCCACTGGATGCCCTTCAGTGCTAACCGTCATTTTCAGCGTGATCCGCGTTTTATTGTCTCAGCGAACGGACGCTGGCTGACTGACGATAAAGGGCGTCAGTTATTTGACAGCCTGTCCGGATTATGGACCTGTGGTGCGGGCCATTGCCGCAGTGAAATCCAGCAGGCAGTGGCAAAACAACTCGCTTCTCTCGACTATGCACCGGCATTTCAATATGGCCATCCCTTATCATTCCGGCTGGCAGAGAAAATAGCAGAGCATATGCCCGGTACACTGGACCATGTCTTTTTTACCGGGTCGGGATCGGAGTCGGCCGATACGGCGATCAAAATGGCCCGCGGATACTGGCGTGCTAAAGGTCAGCCGTCAAAAACTAAATTTATCGGCCGGGCCAGGGGCTACCATGGGGTGAATGTCGGCGGTAGCAGTCTCGGGGGGATCGGCGGTAATCGTAAGATGTTCGGTCAGCTGATGGATGCTGATCATTTACCTCATACCTTACAGGCGGGTCATGCGTTTACCCCGGGGATGGCGGCGACCGGAGGTGTCGCACTGGCTGACGAAATGCTGAAGCTGATTGAACTGCATGATGCGTCGAATATTGCGGCAGTGATTGTTGAGCCGCTGTCCGGCTCTGCCGGGGCGATTATTCCGCCACAGGGTTATCTGCAGCGGCTGCGTGATATCTGTGACCAGCATAATATCCTGCTGATTTTTGATGAGGTAATCACTGGCTTTGGACGTATGGGACGCTGGACCGGTGCTGAGTTCTTTGGTGTGACGCCGGATATCCTGAATTTTGCCAAACAGATCACTAATGGCGCAATTCCGCTGGGCGGTGTGGTTGCCAGCCATGAAATCTATCAGACCTATATGTCGCAGGCATTACCGGAACACGCGGCAGAGTTTGCTCATGGTTATACTTATTCAGGGCATCCGGTCGCCTGTGCGGCCGGACTTGCCACCCTGCAATTACTGGAAAGAGAGCAGCTGGTGGGGCAGTCGGCTGAGCTGGCTCCGGTATTTGAAACCAAACTCCATGCGTTGCGCGGCTGTCCGAATGTGACTGATATCCGTAACTGCGGGCTGGTCGGTGCAATCCAGCTGGCACCCCGTGACGGCGATACGGTAATCCGGCCATTTGACGCGGGAATAGCCCTATGGAAAGCCGGATTCTATGTACGTTTTGGCGGGGATACCCTGCAATTCGGGCCGATGTTTAATACCCGGCCAGCGGAGCTGGATCGTCTGTTTGACGCAGTGGGTCAGGCACTGCACCAGATTGACTAGTGAACTTACCCGCAGCGACGCTGCACAATTCGACCTGTAACGACGTGTGGCGGTTCGCCGGCCAGCGCGGTAAAAAGGATTTCGGGATATTGTTCCGGTCCGGCGTCCCGAAAAAGCGTCAGACGAAGGTTGTTATCAGGCAGGCAGGTAAACAGGATGTTTTATTGCTTTGTGGCGTGCGGATATCCGGGTGATATAACCGGCTAACGGCAGGTGGCGTCAATACTGAAAGCCGGTAACAGGCTTTCAGTATTGAGTAGCGGCCGGACAGCCATCGTCCGGCCAGGCCACTTTAGCGCATGGTAACAAACTCTTCTGCACCGGTCGGGTGGATAGCGACAGTGTTGTCGAAATCTTTTTTGGTGGCACCCATTTTCAGTGCCACGGCAAAGCCCTGCAGCATTTCATCGACACCAAAACCAATACCGTGGATACCGACAATTTTTTCATCGGCACCGACACACACCAGTTTCATCCGGCAAGGCTGGCGATGGCGGGTGACGGCGGTATACATGGCAGTAAATGATGATGTATAGACTTTCACCGCGTCATCGCCGTACTGCTGGCGTGCCTCCGGTTCGGATAATCCGACCGTCCCGATAGGCGGATGGCTGAAAACCACTGTCGGGATATTACTGTAATCCAGGTGTTCTTCCGGTTTGTTATTAAACAAACGTTCGGATAACCGGCGACCGGCAGCAACCGCGACCGGTGTCAGTTCCACGGCCCCTGTATTATCACCGACAGCATAGATCCCACTGACACTGGTGTTCTGGAATTTATCCACCACAATGCAGCCTTTCTCATTCAGTGCCACGCCGCTGGCCTGCAGGTTCAGGTTATCGGTGGCAGGCTGACGGCCAATCGCCCATATCAGACAGTCAACCGTATATTGTTCGCCGTTTTCCAGGGTCAGGGTCAGGCTGCCATCGCTGTTTTTGTCGACTTGTTTCGGCACTGCCTGAGTATGCAGTGACGGCCCCTCGGCGTTCATCACTTCTACCAGGGTGTCAGACAGCAGCGGATCAAACTGGCGCAAAGGTGACTGCTTACGGACAAACAGATGCGTTTCGGCCCCCAGTCCGTTGACCACCCCCGCAATTTCCACCGCGATATAACCGGCACCGACCACAGCAACACGCTTCGGTAATGCATCCAGCTCAAAGAAGCCGTCGGAATCAATACCCCACTCAGCGCCGGGAATATCCGGATGCGCCGGGCGTCCGCCGGTGGCAATCAGAATATGGTCAGCCGTAATCTGTTCGCCGTTCACCTCGACCGTATGCGCATCAACAAAACGGGCAAAGCCTTTAATCACATCGACGTTGTTTTTTCCCAGCACGTTATCGTAAGAGGTATGGATGCGGTCGATATAGGCGGTACGGCTTTTTACCAGTGTTGCCCAGTCAAAATGATTAATGGTGGTATCAAACCCATAATCAGGGCCGTATAAACGAATGGCTTCAGAAATCTGTGCAGCGTGCCACATGACTTTTTTCGGTACACAACCGACGTTAACACAGGTACCGCCCAGTGCTTTCGCTTCAATCAGGGCACATTTCTTACCGTACATTGCCGCGCGGTTAATTGAGGCGATACCGCCGCTGCCGCCGCCAATGGCAAGATAGTCATAATGTTTAGTCATTGAAAATGTCCGTCCGTTTTCGGGTTACGCAGAGGGTGATTCGGTTATGCAGACCACTGCGGGGCGCCTGCGGCTGTTTCTGCTGTGCTGTATTCATTGCTACCAGTGTAACGCGACTCTGGTAAATGCCGCAAAGTTTGCACCTATAGTTGTGATAGGATGCGGGCTGGTTCTGACTGAATATCCGGAAGCATAGCATGTACCTCACCTTTCTTGGCACCTGTGCCGGCACACCCAGCCTGCAGCGTAATGTCACCGCGATTGCGCTGACGCTGCCAGCGGCAGGCGACTGGTTATTTGACTGTGGTGAAGCCACGCAGCACCAATATATGCGCAGTGCGTTAAAACCCGGCAAGCTGGAAAAGATTTTTATTACACATTTGCACGGCGACCATATTTTTGGTTTGCCCGGCCTGCTGACCAGCCGCTCCATGAGCAGTATCAGCCAGCCGCTGACTGTCTATGGTCCGGCCGGTATCAGGGCATTTATCGATAATGCCCTGTCACTCAGTGGCTCATGGGTCAGTTTCCCGCTGGAGATTATCGAAATTGATGAAGGTGTTATTTTCGATGACGGCGGGTACCGGGTGACCGCCTTTCCCCTCAGCCATGTGGTGCCTTGCTTTGGCTATCGTATTGAACAATATGATAAACCCGGTTACCTGGATGCCGCGCGGCTGAAAGCCGAAGGCATCCCTTCCGGTCCCTGGTTTCAGCAACTGAAGCAGGGCGCGACTATTATTCTGCCGGACGGACGGCATGTGGCGGGGCGTGACTATCTGGGGCCGGCGATTAAAGGCAAATCAGTGGCTATTTTTGGTGACACTGCCCCGTCAGCCGCTGGCCGGTTACTGGCAGAAAACGTGGATGTGATGGTCCATGAAACCACACTGGAGGCGGCGATGGCAGAAAAAGCCAATAGCCGTGGCCACTCGACGACGGTTCAGGCAGCCTGTACCGCAAGGGATGCCGGCGCTAAACGGCTGATCGCAACCCATTTCAGCTCACGTTACGGCACCGGGGATATGCCACGTTTACTGGCAGAATGCCAGTCGGTCTTTCCGGCGACCGAACTGGCATATGATTTTGCGGTTTTTGAGATTTAAAACGAGGGTTATTCAGGAACGACCCAGTTAACCAGGGTGTGTCCGGTGCCTGAGGGCACCAGCTGCTTGTGCAGCCAGGGTAAAACCGCTTCCATATCGGATGCCAGTTTCCAGGGCGGGTTAATCACAATCATGCCTGATGCGGTCATGCCGCGCTGGTCACTGTCCGGACGCACGGCCAGTTCAATTTGTAAAATCCGTTTAATGCCGGTCGCCTGTAAGTCGTTCAGCATCCGTTTGATTTGCTGACGTAATACCACCGGATACCATAAAGCGTAAACCCCGGTCGCAAAACGCTTATAGCCTTCCTGAATACCGGCCACCACGGCCTGATAATCGGTTTTGAGCTCGTAAGGCGGGTCAATCAGCACCAGCCCGCGACGGGAAGGAGGGGGCAGTTTTGATTTCAGCTGTTGATAGCCGTCGGCACGGGACACCCGCGCACGTTCATCTTTAAGAAACTCATTACGCAACAGCGGAAAGTCTGACGGGTGCAGCTCGGTCAGTTGCAGCGTATCCTGCCCGCGCAGCATATGACGGGCAATCAGTGGCGAGCCGGGATAATATTTCAGGCGACCTGACGGATTCAGTGCACTGACCGCGGCCAGATAAGGGGCCAGTTGCTGCGGGGCTTCCGGATGCTGCCAGATACGGGCAATCCCTTCCAGATATTCGCCCGTGCGTTCAGCATGTTCGCTGTTCAGCAGATAACGTCCGGCACCGGCATGGGTGTCCAGGTAGAGGAAAGGTTTCTCTTTTTCCTGCAGTGACTGAATGATCAGGCTCTGTACGGTATGTTTTAAGACATCCGCATGATTACCTGCATGGAAACTATGACGATAGCTCAGCATGTTATTAACCTTAGTGGGATTTTTTGTTCTGTGAGATGTAAACCCGGCTATCGTCACACCCTCACGGTAGAGACAAATTTCAGCCTGTCCGGCAGCGTTATGCGGCCGGGCGGCGAGTATAGCAGTATTGGCTGACGCACAGTAGTCAGGGCGGTTATTTATCCGGCGGTCACCGCTGGCCGGCCGGGCGCTCAGGGCGTCTGCAGATAAAATTCCGTGATCTGCCTGGCGGCAGGACATTGATTTTCTGTCGGTCCGCCCCCATCCTGATCCTATCGCGCATGCTGAGCGCCCCCTAACATCAACAGGATTGTGTTATGACTAACCCGTTACTGACTCCGTTCACACTGCCCCCGTTTTCGTTGATTAAGCCTGAACATGTGGTGCCGGCCGTTACTGAAGCTTTACAGCAATGCCGTGCCACGGTCGAAAAAGTCGTGGCACAGGGCGGCCCTTATCGCTGGGAAACATTATGTCAGCCGCTGGCAGAGAGCGATGATCGGCTGAGCCGCCTGTTCTCGCCGGTCAGTCACCTGAACTCAGTGAAAAACAGCCCTGAACTCCGTCAGGCCTATGAGCAGGTTCTGCCCTTATTATCGGAATATGGCACCTGGGCAGGGCAGCATAAAGGGCTGTATCAGGCGTATGTCAGCCTGAAGGAAGGCGACAGTTATGAAACCCTGAGTACTGCGCAGAAAAAAACTGTCGATAATGCACTGCGTGATTTCGAATTATCCGGTATCGGTCTGCCGGAAGAGAAGCAGCAACGCTATGGCGAAATCGCTTCCCGCTTGTCAGAAATTGGTGCGGCTTACAGTAACAATGTGCTGGATGCGACCATGGGCTGGAGTAAGCTGATCACCGATGAAGCCGAACTGGCCGGGATGCCGGAAAGTGCACTGGCGGCGGCAAAAGCGCAGGCCGAAGCCAGAGAGCAGCAGGGCTGGTTACTGACTCTGGACATTCCGAGTTATCTGCCGGTAATGACCTACTGCGAAAACCGGGCCCTGCGCGAAGAAATGTATCGTGCCTACAGCACCCGCGCTTCTGACCAGGGACCGAATGCCGGTCAATGGGATAATGGCCCGCTGATCGAAGAAGAACTGGCCCTGCGCCATGAGCTGGCTCAGTTACTCGGCTTTGGCTCTTTTGCCGAAAAATCACTGGCAACGAAAATGGCAACCTCTCCCCGTCATGTGCTGGATTTCCTGTCAGACCTGGCGACACGTGCCCGTCCGCAGGGTGAAAAAGAGCTGGCCCGGTTACGTGAATTTGCCCGACAGCACTATAACGTGGATAACCCGGAAGCCTGGGATATCACCTTCTATGCTGAGAAACAGAAACAGTACCTGTACACCATCAGCGACGAACAACTGCGCCCTTATTTCCCTGAAGACCGGGCCGTCAGTGGTCTGTTTGAAGTGGTAAAACGTATTTACGGTATTACCGCCAGAGAACGTAAGGATGTGGATGTCTGGCATCCGGATGTCCGCTTCTTTGAACTGTACGATGAACGCGGTGAACTGCGGGGCAGCTTCTATCTGGATCTGTATGCCCGGGAGCATAAACGGGGCGGGGCGTGGATGGATGACTGTGCTGGCCGGATGCGTAAAGCCGATGGCTCCTTACAGAAACCGGTCGCTTACCTGACCTGCAACTTTAACCGTCCGCTGAAGGGTAAACCGGCACTGTTTACCCATGATGAAGTGATCACTTTATTCCATGAATTTGGTCACGGCCTGCATCATATGCTGACCGAAATCGACACCGCCGGGGTTTCCGGTATTAACGGGGTTCCCTGGGATGCCGTAGAGCTGCCAAGCCAGTTTATGGAAAACTGGTGCTGGGAACCGGAAGCGCTGGCATTTATTTCCGGCCATTATGAAACCGGTGAACCGCTGCCGGAAGCGCTGCTGGAGAAAATGCTGGCGGCGAAAAACTATAATGCAGCCATGTTTATCCTGCGTCAGCTGGAGTTCGGGCTGTTTGATTTCCGGTTACATGCGGAATATGACCCGGCCAAAGGGGCCCGTCTGCTGGAAACCTTGCAGGAAGTGAAAAAACAGGTTGCGGTAGTACCGTCACCCTCATGGGGGCGTTTCCCGCATGCCTTCAGCCATATCTTTGCCGGGGGCTACGCCGCGGGTTACTACAGCTATCTGTGGGCGGATGTGCTGGCTGCTGATGCCTACTCGCGGTTTGAAGAGGAAGGTATTTTTAACCGTGAGACCGGACAGTCTTTCCTCGACAACATTCTGAGCCGTGGCGGTTCCGAAGAACCGATGGTGCTGTTCAGTCGTTTCCGTGGCCGTGAACCACAGCTGGATGCGATGCTGGAACACTACGGGATTAAGGGATAACCCGCGGGTGAATATTTGTCTGATTGATGAAACGGGCGCCGGAGACGGCGCCTTATCTGTTTTAGCTGAACGCTGGCAACTGACCCATGATCAGCAGGCGCCGATGGCGCTGGTGATGACGGCGTCACACCTGGAATTACGTAAACGTGATGAGCCAAAGCTGGGCGGCATTTATGTCGACTTTGTATCCGGCGCCATGGCCCACCGGCGTAAATTTGGCGGCGGACGTGGTGAGGCGGTAGCCAAAGCCGTCGGGATTAAAGGCAACTATCTGCCGGAGGTGGTGGACGCGACTGCAGGACTGGGACGTGATGCTTTTGTACTGGCGTCTGCCGGCTGCCGTGTCAGAATGCTGGAACGTCATCCGGTTGTGGCGGCGTTGCTGGACGATGGTTTACAACGCGGTTACCGTGATGCGGAAATCGGTCCCTGGCTGCGGCAGCGGCTGACCCTGATCCATGCCACCAGTCATCAGGCCCTGGCCGACATCACCCCGCGTCCGGATGTGGTCTATCTGGACCCGATGTATCCGCACCGGCAGAAAAGTGCCATGGTAAAGAAAGAAATGCGGGTGTTTCAGTCTCTGGTCGGGGCAGATGAAGACGCTGACGGGTTACTGTCTCCGGCCCGGTTACTGGCCAAAAAACGTATTGTAGTGAAGCGCCCTGACTATGCTGAACCTCTCGACGGGGTTGCAACCTCTTCGGCGGTAGTTACCAAAAGTCATCGGTTTGATATCTATCCGTCACTGGCCCCGGCAGAGTAACGGTTTCCGGCCAGCCGGCAATTTGCTGACCGGAGAGTGAGTAATTACTTACTCTCCGGTCACTGTCGTCTGACAGAGAACACCCTTATCAGGGCCTGTGACTGTTACCGGTTATTCTTCGTCTTTCATCGGCACAATCAGCATATCGATATGTACGGTATTGATTAACTGGCGGGCCGAGGACATCAGTTTGCTCCAGAAATCCTGATGGTGACCACAGATCACCAGGTCAGCATGATATTTATGGATCGCATCAATCAGTACCTGTGCCAAATCGCCGCTGCCACTCAGGGTCTGACTGATGGGATAACCGGCGCTGGTTGACAGGTGAGTCAGTGCTGACTGAGTCTCTTCGGAAATACGTTTCTGCATATCTCCCAGATTAACGTCAATCAGACCGGTATAAAGATCAGAGTAATTAACGTCGACATGAATTAATGACACTTTAGCATTGTAAGGGCTGGCGAGTGAGACCGCTTTTTCAACCAGCAGCTGACTTTCCGGGGAAAGATCAACGGCGACCAGAATATGTTTATAAGACATGACAGACTCCTTAATACGAAAAAGGTAGGGATCAGCAAAGGCATATCAACGACAGGTTGCTGACCACTATGGCGATTTTCTACTGTGTGCTGTGAATTTATCCTACCATAGGGCGGCAGAAGTGAGTATAGAATGATTATCGCCTGTCTGGCAGTACGCCAGCGATGAAACGGGTCAAAGCAGCGTGCTTTTTTCCTCCCGGGTTATAATGAATATTCACTTACCGGACGGAAAAATATTATCTGTACTAATCAATAGTCATCACGGCTGTGGCCAGCTGTATGATATAGCGGTGTGACAAGGGGACAGGCAGAGGGGAATGATGATAAACACAACGGCACTTTTTATCGGGCTCTGTATTGTCTGTGTCATTAATATGCTGAGGTATGTTTCTTCATTACGTACCTTGCTGGTGGTGATGCGTGGCTGTGATCCGTTACTGTATCAGTTTGTGGACGGTGGCGGTTTTTTTACCGCACATGGCCAGCCCTCGAAGCAGATGCGACTGGTACGCTATATCTATGAAAAACGTTACCTGGATCACCATGATGAGGAATTTATCCGGCGTTGTGAACGGCTGCGCCGGCAGTTTATTCTGACCAGTAGCCTGTGTGCCCTTATAGTGATCAGCCTGGCAGGGCTGATTATCTGGCATTAGCGGCGGCCAGGGGAAAAAAAAGCTGCCCCGGCAGAGGCAGCTTTTAGTCGCGATAACTTTACGTGGCTGATTAAATAATATGCAGCGCAATCCAGTAAAGGCCCGCCGATAACAGAATAGAGACCGGCAGAGTCAGGACCCATGCCATCACAATATTCTTGATGGTTTTGCTTTGCAGGCCGCCACCATCGACCAGCATCGTCCCGGCAACGGATGATGACAGTATATGGGTGGTCGATACAGGCATACCCGTATAACTGGCAATACCGATAGAGGTAGCCGCCGTCACCTGCGCCGCCATCCCCTGTGCGTATGTCATGCCTTTCTTGCCGATTTTTTCACCAATAGTGGTAGCGACGCGACGCCAGCCAACCATGGTGCCCAGTGACAAGGCCAGCGCAACCGCAACGATAATCCAGACCGGTGCATACTCGATGGTTCCGAGCAGGTCATGGCGTAAATCATCAAGGAAACGGCGATCCTGACTGCTGGTTTGCGGCAGTTTGGCCACTTTATCCGCGGTATCCGAAATACACAGCAGCAAACGTCGCATCTGGGCACGGTTTTCGACCGTCAGCTGGTCATAACTGCTGAGGTTTGTCAGCATTGCACGGGCATGGGCAACAGCTTCCAGTGCCCGTTCATTACTGCAATGGAACTCTTCCACCGGCGTGCTGATCACAACCGGCGTTACCGACGGCGCAATAATCGACTGCAGTGACTGACTGTTCTGCTGGTAATACTGTTGCAGATGATCAACCGCGTCACGGGTACGGGTAATATCGTATCCGGATGCATTCATGTTGACGACAAATCCGGCCGGTGCCACGCCAATCAGGACCAGCATAATCAGACCAATGCCTTTCTGTCCGTCATTCGCACCGTGTGAGTAACTGACACCCACTGCTGAGACAATTAATGCAATCCGTGTCCAGAAAGGCGGCTTTTTCTTGCCATCAATCTTTTCACGTTCGGCTGGCGTCATATGGATCCGTGAGCGCTTACGCGTCCCGCTCCAGTATTTCCGCAGCAGAAAAATCAATACCCCTGCCAGTACCATCCCGACGATCGGTGACAGTATCAGCGACATAAAGATATTAATGACTTTCGGGATATTCAGTGCATCAATCAGTGAACTGTCGGTGACCAGTGCATTTGTCAGCGCAATGCCGATAATTGCGCCGATCAATGTATGGGAACTGGAGGCCGGCAGACCAAAATACCAGGTGCCGAGGTTCCAGATAATTGCTGCCAGCAACATGGAAAAGACCATAGCTAAGCCATGGGCTGAACCGACATTCAGCAGCAGATCCGTCGGCAGCATATGAACGATAGCATAGGCTACGCTCAGTCCTCCCAACAGAACTCCCAGAAAGTTAAAGATCCCCGCCATTGCAACAGCCAGCTGCGCACGCATGGCACGGGTATAAATTACCGTCGCCACTGCATTAGCGGTATCATGGAATCCGTTGATTGCTTCGTAAAACAAAACAAACAGCAGAGCAACTATCAGTAGTAGGCCAGTACTTAAATCGATACCAGCAAAAAGATGAAGCATAAACGTTACGCCATTTTTTGAGGACATGAACCCCGCGCATTATCAGCGACAGAGGTCCATTCAGGAAAGAGAAATCTCCTTTTTTTTACATGGCAGTGGCCGGTGGCGGAATATTTTGTTTTAAAATCACTTAAAAATTATCAAGTTATGTTGTATCCCGCCGGCTGAGAAATTTTCATTCTGGAGTCGGGTCACGCATATCTCTACAATCAGCCGTTTTTCGGCGGGGGAAGTATGGAAAAGTTTGACGTAATCGTTGTGGGCGCAGGGGCTGCCGGGCTGTTTTGCGCGGCTCAGGCCGGACAGCGCGGCCTGAAAGTGCTGGTGCTGGATAACGGCAAAAAAGCGGGCCGTAAAATCCTGATGTCCGGCGGCGGGCGCTGTAACTTTACCAATCTGTACACTGAACCTGCCGCCTACCTTTCACATAATCCGCACTTTTGTAAGTCAGCACTTGCTCGCTACACACAGTGGGATTTTATTGAACTGGTGGGGCGTCATGGTATTGCCTGGCATGAAAAAACCCTCGGCCAGCTGTTTTGTGATGACTCAGCACAGCAGATTGTCGACTTACTGCTGACGGAATGTCAGGCAGGTAATGTCACTCTGCGGCTGCGCAGCGACATTCTGAGTACTGCACGTACGGAAACGGGTGACTACCTGCTGCAGGTGAACGGATTTGAAGTAAGTGCTCGCAAACTTGTTATCGCTTCTGGCGGACTGTCTATGCCCGGGCTGGGCGCGACCCCGTATGGTTATAAAGTGGCCGCGCAGTTTGGGCTGCGGGTATTTCCGACTCGTGCTGCACTGGTCCCTTTTACGTTGCATAAACCTTTACTGGAGCAACTCCGGACGTTGTCCGGGGTTGCTCTGCCGGTCACGGTGAGTGCAGCACAGGGACAATTATTTAAAGAGGCGATGCTGTTTACTCATCGCGGACTGTCCGGCCCCTCTATGTTGCAGATTTCCAGTTACTGGCAACCCGGTGAATCCCTGACCATCAATTTATTGCCGGATATCAGTCTGCCGGAATTTCTGGACACGCAGCGGACAGCGCACCCCAATCTCAGCCTGAAAAACTGCCTGGCAAAAATTTTACCAAAACGTCTGACGGAGATACTGCAACAGCTGCAGACAGTACCGGATATTACCCTGAAGCAACTGAATCAGAAGCAGCAACAGCTGCTGGTACAACAGCTGACCTGCTGGACAATACAACCAAACGGCACTGAAGGTTACCGTACCGCTGAAGTCACACTGGGTGGGGTTGATACTGACCAGCTTTCTTCACGTACCATGGAAGCCCGTGATGTGCCGGGGTTGTATTTTATCGGTGAAGTTGTGGATGTTACCGGCTGGCTGGGCGGCTATAATTTTCAATGGGCCTGGAGTTCGGCTGCTGCCTGTGCAGACGCGTTGTAATTTTCTCTGTCCTCTGCCTGTGGCCGTAGATTATCCCCGCAGGGAAGCCGGCTGTACTCTGCGGACTGGCTGCCGGACACCACAAGGCAGATAAACCCCAAATCCGCAGCGCGGAAGTTTCAGCGTTGCAGAGGTGACTACCTGTCCTGATAAATTTCTGACTGGCTGACGATATTACCGGTGATTATTCCGGTTTCACTGCCGGTCAGTACAGGAAAACACTGGTTCTGAAACGGATACGCTGCAGACTCTGTTATTACCGGGAAGATAATATATAATATATTGATATTAAACTGTTTTTTATAATCAGCGTCTCTTATCCCCCCGGGGCTGCTGACCCGACACAGACAGAAAATATCTGCCGGATTGTTTCGACAGATACGCAAGGCGCTGAGTCACCGTGCTGCGGATGACCAGCAGCTAAAGCCGGTTGTTAAAGGTATTATACGGAATCGCACAGCCTGTAAATCTCTGCATCTGCTTTTATTCGCTGGATTATAAACAATAAGAAACCCTTATCATTTTTCTGAACAGTGACTGTCAGAAACCTGCGTTGTTTATCGGCTGACGGATGTAAGCGGTTTTTCAGTCATAACATCATCTGTCAGCCTTTCTGAGACTGTCTGAGTGTCAAGTGTCTGTTATTGCCTTATTACCTGTTAAATAATTTACTATTTTTGCTGTTTAGTTGTGATTTTTTATAAAAAAATTTAAAAATTAACCATTTAAAACATAGTGTTATATTTAATTTCATAATCTGAAAGTGTTTTAATGCGGCTTTAATAATAAATTAATCAATAACAGACTTATTTATTTTAAATTAAAATATCAGTTTCGACTGAAAAATATAAACATTTGTTAAACCGCGAGTGATTCAGGCTATACTTTTTAATGAACTTATGAATCTCTGTTTTTACAGAAATATAAACAAATAATAAATGCATTGATTTTTTTTCGGGTTCTTAGTTAAATGAAAAGTTAAAATAGCGATTATCACTGACTGAATAATAATGCTGAGGAAAAGTATTATTGAACGGAAAGGGGCTGCGGAAAAAGCACCATTAAACGTCATTGTGTTATCTGAAAATCCGCGCAGGAGAGTGTTATCGGTCATTCCTTTACCAGAAGCAATCTGAAATTATTATTCTTTGTTATTTAAAGAATATTTAATATAAGGGGCACCAGAATACCCCGGCTTTTCAATTTTCCGACGATATCGTTGCCACTATTCCTGCCTGAGGGTGCTGTCTGTCAGGTGATCTTAAAATGTTACAGAGTGTATAAATAATTAAATATTATGAATCATATTTTAGTTACCGGTGCGACCGGCTTCCTGGGGGGCGCTGTTGTCGCTGACCTTTTAAAACAGAAAGAGAAAAGCCAGCTACTGTTACTGGTCAGAGCAGCATCCGCGGAACAGGGACTGGTCAGAATTAAAGAAAACTTAGCCAGGTTTTCTCTGGGAGAGTCAGTACTGAATACCCTGACCACGGCCAATATTTTACCGGGTGACTTAGCCTCTCCGCAGGAGTTTGCCGATGATCCGCGGCTGGACACGGTGACCCATGTGATGAACTGTGCCGCGGTGGCATCATTTGGTAAAAACCCTTATATCTGGAAGGTCAATGTCGAAGGGACGTTACAGTTTGCCAAACGCATGAGTGAGGTCGCAGGGCTGAAACGATTCTTACACGTTGGTACGGCCATGTCCTGTGCCCCTGAACCCAATATGGTGGTAACGGAAAACAAACTCGATACTGAACGTGACCAGCATATTGTCGAATATACGTGGAGCAAAGCCACCATTGAAAAAATGATGGCTGAGACACTGCCTGATTTACCGCTGATCATTGCCCGGCCATCAATCGTGGTTGGCCACTCTGAATATGGGTGTACACCTTCTTCCAGTATTTTCTGGGTATTCCGTATGGCTCTGATGCTGGGACGTTTCCCGTGTAACCTCAGCGATCGTATTGATGTTATTTCTGTCGATTACTGTGCCGAAGCGCTGGTGATGTTACTGCTGGCAGACAACCTGAATGACTCTATTTTCCATATTTCGGCCGGGTCTTCGAACAGTGTCAGTTTTGCCGAAATCGATCAGGCGATGGCAAGGGCATCAGGCGAAGAGGCTGTCGCTGAGCGTTACCGTAAAGCCACCTATAAGGAACTTTCAGCCAGCCGAAAAACATTCGCTTCGCTATTTGGTCCCTGCAATGAACGAATTGTATTGCGGGCGATGAATCTGTACGGGCATTTTTCTGAGCTGAATGTGGTATTTGATAATTCAAAAATTATTGATCTTGGTATGTCTCCGCCGAAAAAATTCACTGACTATCTGGACCGGTGCTATTTATCCACCCGCGGGTCAACGATTGCTGAATTAATGGAAGTTGATTTTAAATAATTGCTGAATATGGTGACCTGGCAGGCCGGGCATTGCGCCGGTCCCTGCCAATCTTCGTGAATCTCAGCACAGTATCAGTTCATTTGATAGCATTTTGATGTCGCCACGTTCTGATCAGCACCTGTCCCCGCCCCTTTCAGTACACAGATAATATAATGTTTACCTTTCTTTATCGTTACCATCGGGCCGTCAGTACCCGGTGAGGTAGTAATGACCGCAGCCCCCTGGTTCAGCATATGTTCCAGTGAATCATTTACTGCGGATAAACGGGTCGGATACTCAAGGGCATTGCCCGGCACTTTGGCGCCGGTTTCCGGCGGCCATTGGGCCGCGGCCGAAAATGCTGCACCGAGGGTCAGGCAGCCGAAAATCATGGTCGATAGCTTTTTCACCGCATTCTCCGGATGATCTGTTTTTTCTGTGGTCAGAAACAACTCAGGGCCGGCATCTTAGCCCGGCAGACAGCGACAGCGCTACCCTGAATTACCGGTAATTTTCCCCTGCCGGAGGAATGACAGCAGAAACCGGGATGTAATAGCAGCCGGAAAAGGTGTCCGGTAACGGCTGATCTGGCGGGCAGCTTTGCTGGCTGATAAAGACATCCTGCCCGGCACGGCGTGCTTCCGGGCGGAAGGGCATCACATTCTGATAGATACTGGCCTGCATATCGACAAACTGCTGCTGTGTGCCGGAAAAACGGAAACGCAGAAAGCTGCCAGCCCGGTCCTGCCTGAGCTCATGGTCCTGCAGGCTCTGCTTAAAGGTCAGGGTGAACCGGATTTTCCCGCTGCGCGGGTCGGGTTCGAAATCTTCGGCCACACAACTGTGCAGCAACCCTTTTTGCATACTCAGCACCTGCTGAATAATTTGCAACCGCTGTCGGCAGTGGTAATCAATATCTTCAAGTTCATTATGATCACAGTAATAGCTCAGGCCGGTTCCGTGGATAAATTCAGGCCCCTGTGTCACTATTTCCGGCTCAGGTACTGGCAGCAGGTCGTGGGTTGCTTTCCCAACCATCCCGCGGAAATGCCAGTCATGGGTGGCGCGGTATTTGCCCGGAGCAATACCGAAATGGCGGGTAAAAGCCCGGGTAAAGGTTTGCTGTGAACTGAACCCCAGTAAATCACTGATTTCTACCGCCGGCATGGCGGTCATTTTCAGGATCAACGCCGCTTTATGCAGTTTCCGGTAACGGATATAAGAAGCCAGCTGAAATCCGGTATCTTCTCTGAACATACGTTGCAGATGCCACTTACTGTAACCGGCTTTTGCCGCAACATCGTCAATGGTCAGTTTGCCTTCCAGATGCTTCTCAATCCAGTCGACAAGATCCTGTGTAAAGCTATTCATCGGTGGCTCCTTTAATTACCGGAATAATATTAGCGGTAATCTGTACTAATAGCCATAATATAAAAATATTGAAATTTATATAAATTTGTGTGCAGAGAGATAAATATCTGCGGATTATTGGTCAGTCATAACGTTATTTTAAGAATAAAACCGATAAAGACGGAATAACACCAGGCGGCTATAACGATACTCTGTCAGATAACTTACAAATCTCAGTCCTTCCTGACAAGAAAATAATCTCCATACGGGAAGCGTTAACGAATAATATTCTTCCTGCGGACCGTGTTAGCAGAGATAAAAATAAATAGTTTTCGCATCATTAATCACTTTTTTGCTGCCATTATACCGTCCTGCCACATTACGGCCGCTGTTTCCCTCTGGTACTGTTATCGGCCAGGGCCGGAGGCCTCTGCCCCGCGACCACTCAGCCGGCCATACTTCACAACATATTTTGTACCAGCGACTGTAGTACTGCGTACAGCACCCCCGAAAAAAGAGACAGACTGATTGCCCGCGGTACTCTGACACCGGCCTTTTTCCATTGGCGGAACCACATAATCAGACCCCAGCAAACTGCAAAGAAAATTGTACTGAAAATAAAGCTAAAGACAGTGCCGTTCATTTTTTTCCCGTAATTTTTCTGACAACAGCCATCTATATTACATGATTTCGGGTGACTGTTATCGGGCGATTTTATAAATAAAAACCTGCAAGCCCGGCTATTATTAGTTGCAGCCTTTTGCCGGTTGTTTCAGTGACAGCGCTGGTTTAAGGTAATAAAGCGCTGATCATAGATAAGATAACTGCTGGCAGCCCCGGCCAGCTGCTTGTTTTGCAGTTGTTCTCCGGGCAGCAGATACCAGGCAAGTTCCTGTTGCTCTTTGCTCTGACAGCGGGGTCTGATAATAAGCTTAAAATAAGTATTTCCATTATTGATGAGCCTGCCATTATCCGGCTGCCACTGATAGCTGAAATGTATTTTTCGCGGACGGACAATAAGCAATGTGTCAAGAACCACTGCCGGTTGCATACTGATCTGGCCGCCACCGCGGTAGGGAACCGACAGGTCACGGGTTGCTATCTCTTCAATGGAAATACGATAGTAACGTTCTTTCGTATCTGCAGGGCCGCGATAATAGAACTTAAAATTGTCACTCTCTGCTGGCTGCAGGATCATGGTTTTTGGTGAAAACAGCAATTGCCCGTCAGTCGCAGGCAGACGCTGCTCATGCTCGGCCGGCCGGCGGACAGGATACAGCGTTACCTGATAGATACGGGCACTGCGGTTATTATTCCGCACCTGTCGGGCAATAAAATTACGTTCAGCCGGGAGAGCCAGGGTCAGATTTCCTGATTCTATGCCGGCGACGCGGACCGGCAGTAACAGGATGAAGCCTGTTATCAGGATCAGCAGCCGTTTAAGGTAAGTTTTTCCATGTCGCTTTAACATGAATTTCTCCGGAGGCACTGACATCGCCATACCAGTGTTGCTGGTTAAGGGTGCGCAGCGAACGGGGATCGTCCATCTGCAGAGAAAAAATCAGCCGGGTCACATTGATCATGCCCTGATTACCGTAGCCGTCATTCCACGGTCGTTGCTGCCACAGAGCATCGGTAATGTCATACCACTTACCATCACAGCCTGCGGCTAAACGCAGTGGTGAGCCATTACGCGAAGTCATACTCAGCCAGCCAGGGAAAGGCACTTGCAGGGTGCCGTCGGCAGAACTGAACAGGCAATAGCTGTTACCTGCCAGGGTCACCTGCGGGCCGGTCACCTTGACAGTGACTTTATCGGCGGCTGTTTTGCCGCTGGCAGTGATAATATAACCAAACTCCAGCGCTGGCTGGCCCGCCCCTGCCTGTCCTGTTTTTTCCGGCCTGGCTGAATAATCATCGGCGGTAATACTGACACTGAGATCAGCCGGCTTGATCTGCAAAGTCGTTAACGCCGGAAACTCATACCAGCCGGACTCCGGGGTCCGTGTATTCAGCAGATAGAAACTGATTAATTTACGTGAATCGTTGTCACTCAGTCCCAGGCTGACCAGTTTTTTAAAAAAACGATTACTGAAGAAGATATATATCGCATCAGCGCTCTTCATTTGATCAAAGGTATAGTAATTTGCCGTCCCTCTGATGGCCTGCCAGCTACGGCCATTAAGGCTGAAACGCAGATCATTTGCTTTCAGGGCCGCGGCCAGTGCCGGCTGAGTAACTGCAGGGAAAATATGGATTGACGAATTTGACAGCCCGGAGGTCTGCAGGCGATAGGTTGCCATCTTACAACTGAGACCGTCATCGCCGCCGACTGACTGTAATTTACAGTCACTCTGGCCGGTGCCCGGTACCGGGACGCCCTCGCTGGTGATGAAAACTTCAGATAACGCACTTGAGTGAATAAAACGGATATGGGCGGCCTTTATCTGAGTAACTCTGGTCTGATACCAGCTACCGGAGGCCTGGCCAGTGCAGCGTTCTCCTGCCGCAGCATTGTAAGGGATGGTCGTTTCGCAGGTATTTACCTGCAGGGTTAACTGACCGCCGATAGGCATTTGCTGTAAATACTGATACACACTGTCTGACAGCAGACCGTGCATCCACTTACTGCCGCCGGGCGGAACCACGACACCATAAAATCCGGCAGCATCAGTGGCCTGTGGCGGGATCATCCCTGAGGTGATGTCACAGCCTTTATACCAGTTAATGCAGCGTAAGCCGGTCAGCGGGTGAGAAAAAGGGATATTTTCCAGCCACATATCAAAATAGCGGCCGCCGCGCAGCAGGGTATTACGGCCATTATCCATATAACCGAGGCTTTGCTGTTTAATGACCCCTGACCCCGTATATTTATTACTGGTCCAGTGATTACTGCCGGTCAGCCGGGGATCAATCGCCCCGCCGGGGGTCACAAAATAGGTATTGTTGATACTGTTCTCGACAAACACGAACTTCATCGGCGGCTGATCCGGCCAGGTATTTTTTTGTAATACCGGATAACTGTTTATGCTGTACAGCAGCAGAACTGTTGCCAGCATCCGGTTTATCACAACCCGTCTCAGATAATCATCAGGGTGATTCATTGGCAGACTCCTTACTGCGGCAGGTAATATCACCAATCCATACGGCACCACGGGCACCCTGCAGGTCAGGGACGAACTGGCAGGGAGGGCTGGCGGTATCAAGGCGAATCAGGGGATTTTTTTTATCGATATCCATAGAAAATTCGCCGCGGGAATCGGTAAAGCTGCGCTGTGTTCCGCTGCGTAACAGGCTGTTGGCCAGTGGTTGCCCATCCTGTCGGTACAGGCGGCCAAACACGGTGATCCGTAATTCTGTTTGTGGCTCAATAACGGCGACATTGCCAGGATATAACGTCAGGCTCTGTTTGCGGTTGCGGGTAATTTTGTAGCTATCGGCCGACTGACTATTATTACGGATTTCGATATCGTAACGACCATAGGCGGGCAGGGGTAAATAATTTGCCCCGTCCTGCAGGTCATAGGCTCTGCCGTTAATGCTGGCACTGAGTTGTGAATTGTCCTGCAGTTCGGTATGGACAATGATACCGGCAGTATCCTCGTTATTACTGCTGGCTGCCAGATGGCGTCCCTGCCAGCCAAGGCTGCCATAGGCTGTCAGGCTGGAATTAATATTACCTTCTGCACTACTGTTAACCGCCAGAGTACCGCCGGAATAGCGGCTGTCAAAACGGGTATAAGCCCCGCCGCTCAGCCGGTTATCGCCACGCGGATCACCGGAAATCACGGTGGCCATATTGGCGCCAACGGAACGGAAAAAACCGCTGTCAAATTGCTGGCGGGCTTCCAGATTTGCCAGGGTATATCCCCGCTGGTGTGTCAGGCCGAGGCTGAACAGCTGGCCAAACTGCAGTGAAAAATCGATGGCAATATATTTATTACTGGCACCGGGGCTGTCACCGTTATTGTAACGCTGCAGACCCAGCCGGACACCCAGGGTTCCCTGAGTGCCGCTGAAAATGGTCTGGTAATAATCTGCGGTGTAATAACGGCTGTTATTCAGCCGGTCACTGTTGTAACTGGCACTGAGCGTACCGGCAGGAAGGGGTAACATACTCATATTCAGGCTACTGCCAATGGCGCTGTTATGGGCATCGCTCCGCTGCAGGCGAGAGCCAATACGGGTAATTTCATGGTTTAGCCATACTGAGCTGAAGCCTCCCGGCAGGGAGGCACTCATGCTGCTCAGGGAACTTCGGGACTGATCATTGGCCAGCATCAGCTGATGATTAATTGCCAGGCTGCCGGTGACCGGCAGCGAAACGCGGCTTTCGCCGATCAGGTTATTATCGTAGCTGTAACCGGTGGCCGCCCAGCTTAAAAGATTCAGCGATCCTGATCCTGATGATCCGATCAGCCAGCGCTGTTTTTCGGCGGAGGATCGCCGGGTATTCACCGGCCGGCGATCAGCCCGCAGCGCTCCGCCCCACAGTTGCCAGGCCAGTGGCTGGCCCGGAACAGTATCACGGCTGAATAACTTATTTACCCGTTCGGTATGTTTGCTGACCTGCTTTCCGTTGACCTGCACGATAATTTCAACATCGTACAACCCGTAGGGGAACTGGCGGGTATCAATCTCATGATTGCCCATGGAAAAGTTTTGTACGCTAATCAACCGGCCCTGGCGGGAAATATAGACCTCCCCGGCCGCAGGCAGAAAAACGATTACCGGGGTTACCGACTGGGTATTATCAAAGACGGTGGAGCGGGCCTGGTTACCCCATGACAGGCCATAGATTTTACCGGCAGACAGGGCGGTCACCGGGCCGATAGACTGCAGGTTCCAGCTGTCGAGCATTCCCGCGGCAAAACGGTAGCCGGAGAAATCCCGTTCATACAGGGCTTTATACAGGGAAGTATTACGGCTGCCGTTTGCCATGCCATACACTGACCCCTCGAGCAGCATATGATGTTCACCGAGGGCGGTGGCATTATTAAATGACAGATATCCGGAACCGCTGTTTTGTCCGCGTCTGACCTGATTATGGTACATCCCCAGGTTGTACTTCAGGCTGCTGCTGAGTCGGTTGACGCCGGAAGCTCCGATATCCTCGCTTCTCTGGCGCAGTAATGTGCCCAGCGCGGTACGGCTGACCACCAGTTGCAGAATCAACTGCTGCAGATCGAGATTCAGGCTGGCATCTGCTGAGAGCCTGAGCTGTAACTGCGGGTTAAAGGGGGTATCTTTCAGGGTGGTCAGTTGCTGGCGCACGGACTGGCTGGCGCCGGCATTGCCTTGCGGTTCTTCAAGCTGTACAAAACGTACAATTATCTGCTGTCCCTGTAAACGGACAGCAGCAAATCCTATCTTCTGGTCATCCCCGCGGCCGGAGGCTCCCTGCAGATGAAGAGATAACGGAATATTCATACCTTCCTGTAATGCCCGCGCAAAGGCTCGCGGAATAAGAATACCTGCGACCTGTGGAAGGGCCTGATCTGCCATACAGAGTGCGGGCAGTAGCACCAGTATCAGCCCGGCCGGGTACAGTAACCGTAACCATACCGGAAACCGCAGTGCTGCCAGCAGTCGGGGCATCTCTGTTTTACCGGCAGTTTATTTGACAGCCACAAAAGTAGCGGCCTGCCACAGACCAATATGGCCTTGTCTGATGGCCACATTGACACGACTGAATGCACGGTTTTTGCCCGGCAGCAGATAGTAATTTTCCCGGCATTCCTTGCCGTCGGTGGCACTGCGACAGGGACCATAGGCAACGACCCGCAGTGTTGCGTTGCCGGTATTGAACAGAGTGCTGTTACGGTACTGCCAGGCGTAGCGGACCTGACGTGGTGCGACCACCAGCAGGGTACCTATTTGTGCCGAAGAGGTGGCGACCGCTTCGCGGGCGGTATTTTCGGCCGGTATACGGCTCAAGGACTGGTCCCGCCAGTCTATCCGGTAATAACGTTCCTGATTATCTGCCGGTCCCTGGTAATAGAAGCGGACGATTTCTTTACTGTGAGCCGGCAGTAAAAGGCTGGCGGGGGTCATTAATACTTCCCGGCGGCTATTTCCGGTCGTAATGATTTTTCCGTCCGCCAGCGGTGATGATAGTTTTTCTATTCTCAGAGTGATTAAACGGCCATTATCGGTAGGGTTAGCAATTTCTTTACCCATGGTATTTTGATCACTGTAAATAAAGGACGTAATATCGCCGACATCTAATGCGTAGCTGCGTGAAAACATCACAGAAAATAATCCGCAGAATAAAATAAGGTATTTCATCACCGCTCCTTATATACCGGGTCAGGATAAATCAGCTGGTCCAGACAGCATTAAATTGCACACTGATATCTCCGCTCCAAATCCCTTCCGGCAATGCACTGTAATCGGTCACGGCAGTACTGCCATCGGTGGTTGCACCGATAATAGAAAAAGTGAACTGGTCCTGGGACATAGTACGGTTATTCAGATTAAAGCTGCCGGATAAAGCACTCAGGTTGCCCCCTGAAATACCCCTGGCCGTATCGGTCATCACGGTATCGCTGGTTTTTGTTACCGGCTGGCCGTGGTAAGTAACCCCGACCTGTAATGTGGACCCTGAATTATCTGCACGGATAAGAGTATCGCTTAATACCCGTGAGGTCAGCCGGAACGCTGTTGAGGTGCTGTCACCGTAAATGGTGATATCAAATAATCCCTTCTGGGTATTAAAGCCTTTCAGGCCTTCTGCATACTGAAAAGTCAGTGATCCCAGAGGAGTCACCACCAGTTTACTGGTGGTGTCTTTTCTGGCCGTCGCAGACCAGGTGGCAACCGCGTTGGCGGTGGACTCTGCAGCCAGAGAAATGACGGGAATAACTACCGCCGTCACTAATATCCCGCTAAGTATTATACGTTTCATATCACATCCCTGATAGTCGATGTTCTTTGGGTGATAAACGATCTATTGCTGTGCAATCCGGCTGTATATCTTTCTTCCATAAAAGAAATAATTATTTATCTTAATAAGAGAAATAATCAGCCTGTCACTGGTATGGCTAATGATCGGACTATAGCATCCGGTTATCACTATAAATAGTGAATTAAATTTAATTGGCATGGTTTTTATTTATTTTATATTTTATTTATTATTATTTATGAGGGCGGTTTTTGTCTGGACGGAAGCGTAGCAATTATATTTTTGCTATTTCATCCGGATATGGTTATTTATAACAAATTAGCGTGGTTATTTTATTCATTAAGCTTTTCGGCGACAGGCAACCTACACCCGGTGACGGCTTAATAAGCAGAGGATAAAAAAAACGCCGGGCTTAGCCCGGCGTGAATAAGACAGACGGCTTACTGTGCCGGAGTCTGTGTTTCGGATTTTTTCTTATTCCGGCGCTGCAGTTTTTTTATCAGCAGCATGGCTTCCGCTTTACTGGCGACTGCCGGGGTTGAACCACGCAGTGGTTTACGGGCAGTTTCACGTAACGTGAACACCGTAATCAGGCCAATAACGCCGGCAGCCATCAGGTAATAGGCCGGAACCATCAGGTTATGGGTCTTATCTACCAGCCATGCGGTCAGTAGCGGGGTAGTTCCGCCGAACAGAGATACGGAAACATTAAAACCGATGGCCAGTGCGCTGTAACGAATATCGGTGGTAAACAGTGCCGGCAGGGTCGCGGGCATGGTCCCGCTGAAGCAGGTATGTACCACACCCAGAATAATCAGTCCGGCAAAGACTCCCCACATATTTCCTGAACCAATCAGCATCAGGCAGGGAACCGACAGCACGATCAGGCCAATCGCTCCTCCGGCAATCACCGGACGACGTCCGACACTGTCCGTACGGTGGCCCCAGAACAGTGTCAGCGGCATCATGACAAACATGACCACCATCACCAGTAACAGGCTGCTCAGTTCACTCAGGCCGAGGATACCGGTCAGGTAACTTGGCATATAGGATGTCAGCATATAGTTGGAGACATTAAACAGTAATACCAGGCCGATACATTTCAGCATCTGGGCACGGTATTTGGTCAGCATCTGCCATAAATTCAGGCGGGGTTTACTGTGTTCCAGGGCCTCCTGTTTTTCCATATGCTGCTGGAATGCCGGGGTTTCTTCCAGTTTCAGACGTACATATAAGCCGAACAGTCCCAGCGGGGCGGCAATAAAGAACGGAATTCTCCAGCCCCAGTCGAGCATTGCCCGGGCAGGCATCACAGAAGTGAGGGCGGTGACCAGTCCGGCGCCCAGCAAATAGCCACCGAGGGTCCCGAACTCCAGAAAACTGCCCATAAACCCGCGGCGATTATCGGTCGAATATTCCGCGATAAAGGTTGCGGCACCGCCGTATTCCCCCCCGGTAGAGAACCCCTGCAGCAGACGTGCGGCCAGCAGCAGGATCGGTGCCATAATACCGATACTGCTATAGGAAGGGATCAGACCGATACAGAAAGTACCCACCGCCATCATTATCATCGTAATGGCGAGGATCTTTTGTCGTCCATAGCGGTCACCCAGTGGTCCGAAAAACAGACCACCCAGCGGCCGGACCAGGAAAGCGGCGGCGAAAGTCCCGAACGTGGCAATTAACTGTGCCGTTGCACTGGCATCGGCAAAGAACACTTTACCGATGGTCACGGCCAGATAACTGAAGACACCAAAATCGAACCATTCCATGGCATTCCCTAAAGCGGCCGCGCCCACCGCCCGTTTCAGCATATCGTTATCGACGATAGTAATATCATCAACGGTCAGCTCTTTTTGTTTTTTGTTCCAGAAATGTTTTTTCTGTTTTTCGCTAGCGTGACTGGTGCTTGTCATAAGTCCTCATAACATAATCAATGAGAGCGCCTTATAGCTTTCGTTGCCATAAACAGAACAGAAAATACAGAAGGGGGAAAGAAAGCTATAAGAAGCCGGAAGAATAAGGCCAAATATTATCAATACAAATTGATATATAGCTACCTTAGTATAAAACTGTGATCAGTTTCAAGTTTCAGGGGGAAATAGCGACATTAAGTCTATATAACAGTTATATATTCCGAATTACATAAAATAAAAGGATGATATAACTATAGAAATGCCATTGAGATAGCAGGGGAAATATCCTGAAGAATATGCTGTTATATTACCGGATTCTGTGCCGGTAGCGGGGTAAATCTGTTTGTTTTGTCCTGCCGGGGCGCTTATTCCACAGGCCGGATAATCGTTGCCGGCCTGCAGAGGAATCAGGAGGTGCTGCGTATAAACATAAATAATTATAATGTTTTTTGCTGGTAGTGTTTCCAGGCATCACGAAACAGGCTGTCCAGATCCTGTGCCCAGCGGGCTTGTCCGGCGCTGTCGGCAATCAAATCCTGACGTAACTCAATTTCGACCGCAGGCAGTGCATTTTTTTCTGCATGCTGTGGCAGTGCATAGTCAGTGGCATCGGACACGGCATAGGGCTGATTATCACCGACGACCCACTGATCTCTGGCTGCTAACTGCGCCAGTAATGCGTGCGGATACGCTTTCAGGCGGTTATAGAGCACACCAATATGCCAGGGGCGGGTGACACCAAGATAAACCGGAGTAAAACTGTGCATTGCCAGAATACAGGTCATCTGCCCGCGCAACCGGCGCTGTTCAAGGATCTGGCGGATCTGATCGTGGTAGGGGGTGAAGATCTCCCGGCGGCGGGACTCTTTCTGTTGAGGGGAGATCCCCTGATTGCCGGGGATTACCGTGTCTTCCGACAGTTGCGGGATGGAGCTTTCCACGCCAGGGGTACGATTGCAGTCAATCACCAGTCGTGAATAGGTCTGGGATACCAGGGTTGCATCCAGTGATTGACTGAGCAACTGCGATACTGCCAGCGCACCAATATCCCAGCCAATATGACGACTGATATCTGCGTCGGTTAACCCCAGATCACCCAGTCGCCGTGGGATCCTTTTTCCTGCATGGTCGCACAAAATCAAAAAAGGGGATTTTCCGTCGGGATTACTGACGGTAAACGCAGCAGGTTCATCTGCGTAAAGCAGGGGTTCAGACAAGGTCATGCTCCTTTATAAGCCTGTGGGGTGATGGTGACTGTGCAGGTCTCAGCGATAACTGTTGATCCAGCCCAGTCCAGCGATAGTACCGGCAGATGGCCGGTATTCACAGCCAATCCGGCCGTGGTAATTCAGTGAACGTAATTGTGAAAATAGCGCCGGCCAGTCGATATCTCCGCTGCCCGGTTCACCGCGTAATGGTGTGTCAGCCACCTGAATATGACGGATCCACGGCCAGAACTCTGCCAGCCGCCCGCTGACATCACCTTCTGTGCGCTGGCAGTGATAGATATCAAATAACAGCCGCAGGTTTCCGGTATTTACCTGCTGAATGACCGCCAGGCTTTCGGCCTGGGTCTGCAAAAAATAGGCTGGAATATCATAGTGATTAATCGCTTCCAGCAGCAGGGTAATATCATGGCTGGCGGCCAGCCCCGCTGCCATCTGTAAATTTTCACACAGGGTATCGAAAGCCTGCTGATGCGTCACCCCGGCCGGTAACACTCCGGCCTGAACGTGGATCATCGGGCAGGATAAAGCACTGGCATAGTTGATTGCCCGGATAATGTCGCGGCGAAAAGCGTTGGTGCGCTGTGGATGGCAGGCCTGCCCGGCCGAAGACAAACTGCCTGCCGGGCCGACCGGAGTATTGATCAGTTGCAGTTGCAAACCCTGCTGGCTCAGCCAGCGGCGCTGATCGGCGGCCGGGAAATCATAGGGAGCAGCATATTCGACGGCCGTGAACCCGGCCTGTGCGGCGGCGGCAAAACGCTGTCCGAAGGGAAGTTCAGTAAATAACCACTTCAGATTGGCACAAAAACGCAGCGCTGCCTGCATAACCCGTTCCTTGTCTGATGGCCGGATGGCGGTGATGTTATTGAGTTTTTATCAGTGTGCCGCCGGAAGAAAATTTATGCCAGCCCTGTGAAGGTCAGGAGGATAATATTAACCGGCTTAACTGCGCGATAACCTCTGTCACCGGCAGACGCTGTCCGTGAACAGATTCGCGGGTAAAAACCGTCACCAGGCTGTCATCATCTTCTGCCTGTAAAATGACCTGTGCGCCCTGGCGTAACGCATTCTTACGGCAGACCGGCAAACGGAAAGGGGAGCAGTCATTAATAATACTCAGCTGTGGAAAATGCTGGCGCAGTGTACGGCCAAGGATCAGCGCCGGGCCGCGGGTCTGTGCCTGTGCAGCGAGGATCACTACATCCGCCTGCGGACTCAGCATATCGTATCCCTGTAACCCGGCCAGCAACTGCATCAGATTATCGAACATCAGTGTAAAGCCGCAGGCCGCAAGCGGGTGACCGGTGATCCGGGTTGCATTCTCGTCGTAGCAACCGCCCCGGCTGAGTAACGAATGTTCCTCTGCGAGGTTACTGTGCCATTCAAAGACCAGTGTATTGTAATGGTTGGCTGAGAACAGCCCGTGGTCATGGAGATACGGAATTCCCAGCTGCTGCAATGCCTGGCACAGCTGCCTGAATTGCTGGCGGCTATGTTCAGAAATAAATCCGCTGGCGCAGGGTGCCTGCTGATTAAGACGACTCAGCAGTGGATCGTTATCGTGGTTTTGCAGTAAACGTATCGGGTTTTCTTCTGACCAGCGTTGTTGCTGTGGGGTCAGTAAATAGCGTAACGGCTGATACCACTGGCGGAGCCTGGCGCAGTAATCACTGAATTCGCTGCCGGTGCCCGGGGTATTTATCCGCAGCTCTGTGTGGTTATCCAGCCCTAAGCTCCTGAACAGTGTCTGTTGCAGCTGTAGCTGTTCGAGCACCATAGTGATCCCCTGGTAGCCGAAAGCTTCGACACCCAACTGGTGATACTGGCGCAGGGTATGTGGCTGTTCCTCACCGTGGCGGAAGGCCGCCCCCAGATACCAGAGTCTGCTGGCATGCTGAAGCTGCCGGTGGCGTGATACCAGTTGCAGACAGCTGTCAGTACCATCACGGTGTAACCGGCTGCGGTGAGTCACCGGACAGTCATTATGCTGCAGGGAAAAAGGAACTGAAGTGCCCTGTTCCAGCAATGACAGACGAATTTCCTGATAGCAGTAGCGTTCAAGCAGTGTCTTCACCTGGTTTTCCAGCCTGCTCCACATCACCACCGGATTGGTAAAACGTTTTCTGGGTCTGCCTGACTGACGGGGACGTAAACGACGCTGCAGGGTGTGCTCCAAAGGCCGGCTGTAACCGGCAGTAGCCAGCAGGCAATTCTGCTCCAGCGCATAGCGAATATTCTGCACGATTGCCGGACTGTCCGGGGTTTCACAAAACAGCAGGTAATGGCGGCGGCGTTGCTCTGCGTCAGGCCCCAGATTCAGGTATTCGTTGTGCGGGATAATCCTCTGCGGCGGGTCCTCAGCCAGACTACGACAGGGAGCGGCCAGCCGCGGCTGTTCGATATATTTCTTCACCAGCAGAAAATAGCTGCTGCTCTCCAGCGGACAGCTGTCATAACGGCTTTCCCACAGTGCGCCACGTCGCTGATATTTGTGATTATAAAAAGGCACATAACTGCGGCCCAGTTGTTGCATAAAGCGTCCCAGTTGTTGTTTGTCAGCGGCACTCAGCAGCAGCAATACCTGATCGGCGTTCAGAGAATAGCCATGTAAGTTAACATCATATTCCTGTAGCGCTTTATCGAGACAGGTCAGACAGTACTGATAGTCGGCCGGTTCGAGAAACAGTGGCTGTGAGTTATGCCCCCGCAGGCGCACCAAATGGGGAAGGCCCTGAATAAACAGGCGATTCTTTCTTGGCATGACATCCTTTCCACGAAAAAAGCCTGCCGTGATCGCTGGCGGCCACGGCAGGCAGCAGCTGACCGGTTAAGGTCTGTCGCTATTGGGGGTTGATTTTTGCCAGTGCTGCTGGCGGGCGGCAATCATTGTCATCAGCCCGGCATTATCCGTCTCTGATTGCTGCTGACTCTGTAAGTCCCACAGCCGGATGTGTCCGTCATGATTCAGCGTAATTATTATCCGGCACTGGCTGTTCAGGGCATTCTGATGCTGGCGTTTCAGCCGGGCCCCGCTGCTGTCGGTCAGTACCCTGAGGGTCGTGAAACGGCGTCTGAGCTGTTCTGCCAGTAATAATGCACTGATACCGCCATCGGATAACTCAGAAGTCACGACAATATCGGGAACATGGCGGTGATCTGTGACGGTACGGTTGGTGGCTGCCAGTAGCAGCAACAGCCGTTCAATCCCGATAGCGAAACCGCAGCACGGCAGAGGTTTCCCGCTGAACAGTTCGGCTAATCCGTCGTAGCGTCCGCCTCCACACACAGTGCCCTGGGCCCCGAGATCATCGGTGATCCATTCGAAGACGGTGTGGGAATAATAGTCCAGCCCGCGCACCAGCCGCGGATTTATCCGGTAAGCGATCTCTGCCTTATCCAGTAATTCACACAGGGTGGCGAAATGCTGCTGTGAGTCCTGTTGCAGAAAATCCGTAAGCCGCGGGGCCTGCTCAATGAGAGTCTGCAACCGGGGATTTTTACTGTCGAGTATCCGCAGCGGATTGATGGCAAGACGCATTTTACTGTCTTCATCCAGCAGTTGCTGGTGGTGGCTGAACCAGTTAACCAGTGCCTGACGATGGAGTTGTCTTTCGCTGCTGTTACCTAATGAATTTATTTCGAGACGAACATGATTTTCCAGGCCCAGACCGGTAAACAGATCCCTGACCATAAAAATCAGTTCAGCATCAATATCGGCACCCGGCATACCGAAGGCTTCGGCCCCGAACTGGGTAAACTGGCGCAGACGGCCTTTTTGCGGGCGTTCATAGCGGAACATCGGGCCCTGATACCACAGGCGCTGGGTTTTGTGATAACACATATTATTTTCCAGCACTGCCCGCAGACAGCCACTGGTGCCTTCCGGCCGCAGGGTAATATTTTCCCCGCTTTTGTCGCGAAAGTTATACATCTCTTTCGACACAATATCCGTGGACACGCCGACCGCCCGTTCAAACAGGGATACGGGTTCCAGTAACGGCAGGCGCATTTCCTGGTAGCCATAGCGGTGGGCCATCTGGCGGAATCTGGCTTCCAGCCATTGCCACTGAGGGGTTTCATCCGGCAGAACATCACGCATGCCGCGAACAGATTTTATATCATTCATAAGCGTTCCTTGTGATCAGGAAAAAGACCGGCGGGCATAAACAGGTGCCGGGGCTGTTTTTTCCGACGTGAAGTGTAAAGCAGGTAAAGAGGCAGAGTGGCCATCTGAATCAATATTCCGCATACCAGCGTGTCAGACTGACCGGAAATAATTGCCAGGCTGATAAACAGCAATGCTGTCAGGGACAGCAGCAAATAAGCTGATCGCTGTCTGCAGGGAGAGCCTGATGTCATCATCATCACCGGCAAAGAGAGTGCCGCGAAGGCATACGGGAACAGTGACGCTGACACCGCCAGGCCGATCACGGTGCGGAACTGTGCCTGCAGATTCGCCGATAATGTCATCAGCAACACCCCGGACATCAGCAGAGAGGTGACTAACAGTGCGACCCAGGGCACACCATAGCGGTTGGTTTTAGCAAAAACGGCCGGGAACAATCCTGCTCCGGCGGCAGCTCTGGGGACTTCTGTTTGCAGTATTTGCCAGCCCGGAATAGCACCGATACAGACAATAACCACCAGTAACGCAATAATATGGGCCGCGGCCGGTCCCCACAGCAGCTGTGCGCTGTCAGTAAACGGCGAAGAGGACAGCACTAACTGGTTATGGGGTAACAGCCCCATAATGGCATTGGTGGAAAAGAGATAGCACACCAGAGCTATGCTGATCCCGCCGAGGGTCGCAAGGGGAATGGTGCGGCGCGGGTGACGTACCTGGCCTGCCGAAACTGACGCTGATTCCATTCCCAGAAAACCCCACATAGAGAGGGTGGCTGCGTGAAAAATAGCCTGTGGCATCGGCTTACCACTGACATTACCGGCGGCAAGGTAGTTCTGCGGACTAAAGTGCAGCCAGCCGGCGATACTGACTGACAGGATCACCAGCAGCATACAACCGCCGGTGATAATCTGGGCTCTGCCGACCTGGCGTACGCCAAACAGCCCGAAAATTACCGACAGCCAGAGCAGAACCATACAGCCGGTAAACACGCCGCCGGGGGTCGTCAGCCCCGGCAGCAGTCCGGAGAGGTAACTGATACTGGCCAGCAATAGTGCGCAGTTCCCTATCCAGGTGGATAACCAGTAAAACAGGGTCATTTGCAGGCCGGTAAACGGGCCGAAGTACTGGCTGATATTGGCAATAATGCCGCCATTTTGCGGGCAGAGATCGTTAATTTTATTAAAAATAAGGGCCAGAGCCAGTACGCCGGGAAAAAGCAGCAGCCAGCCCCAGACTGACACGGATCCGATACCGGCCAGGGTTGCCGGTAGCATAAACACACCACTGCCCATCATATTTGAGGCCGCCATAATGGTCAGTGTCAGCAGCCCCATTTTAGGGGCAGTATTATCTCTGGAGGTCATCATGATGTTGCCCCGTAAAAGAGAGATATTGCCGGAGAGTTGATCTGACCCGTATAGAGCAGGGCGGGCCACGTGATACTCTGCACCAGCTGTTATACGTCGCCGGGCGTGATTGGCGTCAGTACCGGCGACGTATCGGACAGGACAGTGGTGATTACCACTGTCCTTTTTTATGCCGCTTTATGGGCATAGTCGGCGATAACATCGTCGATCAGGGCATCAATTTTACTGCTGTCCAGATGATGTGCGGTGGTGATCAGATGGGCGATATCGCCGGACGTTGCCAGGCAATGTTTCTGCCAGACGGCTTCGGACGGACAGGGGAACACTACCGTGATCGAGTTACGGTTACGCCACGCAGGAATACCTGCCTGCTGAAAACGATCCACCGCATATTGTGCCAGTGTCAGGCTGCGTTCGATGCGGCGCTGCCAGTCAGCTTCTGAATGGCTGCGGATAGCTTCCCACATCATCAGCGGAGTATGTCCGTTACGTGAGCCGGTAATGGTTTTATCGTGGGCCGAAATATAGTCAATTTCTACGGAAATACGGTCGGTATTTTTCTTTTTCGCGACGACAATCCCACAGGGCATCGGGGAACCGATCATTTTATGGCCGGAAACCCCGATAGAATCGATGCCGTCAGCAAAACTGAAAGGTTGTGCATCACTGACAAAGGGCAGGATCATTCCGCTCAGGGCTGCATCTGCATGCAGGTAATATTCGTCACGGGGGATCCCCAGCGCTTTGACCCGCTGTTGTATCAGTGCAATATCATCAATTGCACCGCGCACGGTGGTCCCGATATTGGCAAAAATAATCGGATGGCGCTCATTATCACGGCTGATTTTGTGTATTAAATCATCATAGTCTATTTCACCATTCGCCTGAGACTCGACGACGCAGGATTTAATCCTCAGCAGTTTGACAATTTTAGCCACAGAATAATGGGTATCTTTGGAATAATAGAGCGTCCCTTCAGGGAACAGCTCACGCCCTAAATAACAGCCAAACATATTGCCCTCAGTACCGCCGTTAGTCACATATCCCCAGCTTTCTTCAAACGGAATCCGGAACAGATGAGCAAAGTATTCCATAACCTCTTTTTCGAAAGAAAAGGAGTTCAGTAAATAGTTACAGTATTCCGCCCAGTCACCGCAGTTATTAATAGAAAAGCGCATAAAACGTTCCAGGATCGTATAATCAAAATCAGCAGATTCCGGATAACCAATATTGAAGTACTGATTCTTAACACAATAAGACCAGAACTCATCAAGTTTATTTTGATCGGTAATTGATAATGTCATGATAGGACTCCTCTGGTGAAAAAATAGAAAGTATGTTTATTTTTCGAGATAAAGAATTTTCTGGCCTTGTTTATTTCGTCCGGCAGCGACAAATGAATATAACGGGATAGTGATTATCATCATTACCACACCCCAGAACATTGAGTCAGTACCGGCGCCCAGCAGGGCAAAAATACTGTAAATAATGCCAATCAGTGTCAGTACGCTGTAGAACATAAAGGTTCTTCCGCGGTTGATCTTTTTGGATATCATGATGATTGGCAGAGAAATCAGTGCATACATATAAGGCAGTAATGAAGCAAAGACCGCCATCAGGATCACTACCTGGAACTGGCGGGCCAGATCAGGTGAAGCCGTCAGCATCAGGACCAGACTCATCAGCACCCCGGTAAAGATCAGGCTTTTCATCGGGACATCCTGTTTATTGGTATCCGAGAAGAATTTCGGAAACAGTCCCTGCTGTGCACCGGCCCGCGGACCTTCTGACTGCAGTATTAACCAGCCTGAAATAGAGCCGAAGCAGGCAATAATGCTCATTGCAGAAGCGATATTCCCTGCCATATCGCCAAACATATAACGTGCGGCATCAGCAAACGGGGCGGCGGACTTAATTAAGACCTCATGGGGGACCAGGCCCATAATCACGCTGCAACTACCGACATAACATACAGAAGCTATCAGCAGGCCGTAGACGGTAGCCCTGGGCACGGTTTTTTCCGGATTATCGACTTGTCCGCTGGACACCACCGCCGACTCGACTCCCAGAAAACCCCATAAGGCAATCGAGGCGGCAGAAATAATCGCCGAACTGTCACTTTTTCCGGTGCCGTTATACACCTGGCTGAACATATGTGGATCAAACCAGAACCAGCCGACGACACCGACCCCCAGTACCACGACCAGCATACAGCTGGCGGTGAATGACTGGGCGCGGCCTGCGACCCTGGCCCCGAAACTTGCCAGAACCACAAAGGCCCACAGGATAACGATGGCGGTAATACAGCCATAGACCGGGTTCCGCAGTTGCGGGAAAAAATAACTCAGGTAGCCTACTCCGGCGACCAGTAAGGCGACATTCCCGACCCATGCACTTATCCAGTAGCACAGGGTGGTCTGAAAGCCGATAAATGGGCCGAATGCATCACTGGCATAGGCGACGATACCGCCATTCCGCGGAGTCAGCAGACTGGTCTTGGCAAATACCAATGCCAGGGCAATTACCCCGATAATCGTTAATGCCCAGCCCCACAGAGAAATATAACCGACCCCTGCCAGATTGGTGGGCAACATAAATACCCCGGACCCCATCATATTTGATGCGGTCACTAAGGTCAGAGCGACAACACCCATTTTATGAGCGGAGCCTTTACTTACCTTCCCCATAATAATATTTCCTATATTTAAAAGTGGAATTACGTGTATCCGTTACTTTTCAGGTTATTTTAGGCAGGGGGTAAGGGTATTTTTTGATAAAAATCATATTGTGATAAACAGAAACTGGCAGAAGGTCATTATCTGATGAGTAACGAGGGAAAAAATCGGAAACTGACTCTGTCCCTGTTTATTTTTGTGTCTGTTTTATTTTTTATATGTACTTATTATTATTTCTTATTTCTTTATTTTAGTTAATTTATTTATCTGAGGAATTAAGGTAATGATTCCAATTTATTGATAGTGATTTATTGTCATGTAGTACCCGATGACTTTGTCATGCAGTTCAACTGACT
>NZ_JAERJS010000021.1:0-62993 GCF_018257525.1 Tatumella sp. JGM130
GTTAGTGTTTTGGCGAATACAAAACTAACCACTTTTACCGCCGTTTTCTATTAATTCACGCTAAGGTGCGATGAACCAAAATAAAGGCACCCGGTCGGGTGCCTGCTGACGAGGGAGCAGAGACTAATGTTTTAACGGATGGAGGGGCCGGTCTTCGGCTGACTCTATTTTGGCAATACCGGCTTCCAGAATCGATATAAACTGCCGCGCCACATCAGTGGTCAGCCAGTAGGTCGGTCCTATATCCGCTTCTTCTTCTTTCTGTTGCATCGACGATAATGAATGCAGGCGGATCATCATTGCATCATAGACATCAACGGTGCTGATATCCCAGCCGACCAGTGAATGGGTCTGAATGACATCTTTCTCTCTATCCATAAAACCCCCTGATTACTCGTGAAACGACGTGTATATTGAGGTTTAGCTCCAGCCTGTGTAAAAAATTGCAAGGCAATATAATTATAACATGTATCCTGAAAACTGGCAGAAACGCAATAAAATATTGCGGGGGATGGCAGAAAAACAGCCCGTTCAAACCGGGCTGTGTCCCCTGACAGGGCTCTCGCGGCAAGAGTACAGGGTTGACCTGCACCATATTGTTTCCGGGCCGGGTCGCAGGCGATTACTACAGGCTACGGGTCAGTAAAGCCGAATAAAAAAACCGGATGGCGACACCCGGTGGCGTATCAACGCTTAACCACCGTTTCACTGCCACCTTGTGTGGCAGTGAAACATGACTGACTGTCCACAGTAAGGGGGCTGCAGGCAGATATTACTGTATATGTATACAGTAATATCTCTGCTAAGGCAACGGCTGATCAGGGCGCTACCGTCCAGTTCAGTGTCTGGCCGGCGAGGAAGGGAACAATAACATCATCTCCGGCAGCTATCGTTTCAGGAACCGTCCATGGCTGGCGTAGCAGGGTCACTGTATCTTCGTTGACCGGTAACCCATAAAACTGCGGCCCGTTGACGGAGCAGAAAGCTTCGAGATGTTGCAGTGCATCCAGTTCTTCAAATACGGTAGCGTAGGCCGACAGTGCACTCGGGGCATTAAAGACTCCCGCACATCCGCAACTGCTTTCTTTACGGTGGCGCAGGTGTGGTGCCGTATCAGTGCCGAGGAAAAAGCGCGGATGACCACTGGCAACCACCTGACGCAACGCTTCCTGATGAATATTACGTTTCAGGATCGGCAGACAGTACAGGTGCGGGCGAATGCCGCCACTCAGCATATGGTTACGGTTAAACATCAGATGTTGCGGAGTAATCGTTGCTGCCAGGTGTTGATCACCGGCACTGACATAGTCAGCCGCATCTTTGGTGGTAATGTGTTCCAGCACCACCCGCAGGGCCGGGAACTGGCTGCGCAGCGGGATTAATACCTGTTCAATAAAACGTGCTTCACGGTCGAAAATATCCACATGTGAGTCGGTCACTTCGCCGTGGATTAACAGCGGCATCCCCAGCGACTGCATACGATCCAGCACGGAGGCAATATGTCCGATACTGGTGACCCCGTGGCTGGAGTTGGTGGTGGCATGTGCCGGATACAGCTTGGCAGCAGTGAATACTTTATTGCGAAAACCGGTTTCGATTTCGTCCGGATCCAGCGAGTCGGTCAGGTAGCAGGTCATCAGTGGCTGAAAACTATGCCCGGCAGGGCGGGCCGCCATGATACGGTCACGGTAAGCAATGGCTGCGCTGACGGTGGTTACCGGCGGGACAAGGTTTGGCATGACTATTGCGCGGCCATACACCTCGCTGGTATATGGCAGGACGGTGTTCAGCATTTCATCGTCACGTAAATGGATATGCCAGTCATCGGGACGGCGTAAAGTGATCTTATCTGGGTGAACAGTCATGCATCAGGCTCCGGCGTAAAAGAGTAAACGTTTGCGGGGGTTTTTACCGGGGACTAAGGATAAAGCCCCCGCGGCCGGATTGCACTTGTTTTTTGCGCTGATTTTTGGCAGTCAGTCGCCGGTTAGCGGGTCAGGGAAATCACCAGTTCGCCGGGTTTCACTTCCAGACCTTTGGCCAGTTTTTTTGCCAGCCCTTCGGCAGTACTGCGGTCCGCACTTAGCACATAGGCCGGATGATTCTTAAAATACTCCTGCAATGACTGGTTCAGAACCGGCATCAGGGCAGTGACAACAGAACGGAGCTTATCCGGGCTGACCTGTGAGTCGGTGATTTGCAGATCCTGCAGGTAGATAGCTGACTGTTGTGGATCAAAGACCGGCTGTGCTTTCATTTTCAGGCTCACCCGGGCGTCCTGCTGACCAAACAGTGATTGTAACTGTATATCGGCAGTGCCGGAGAGCGTCATTTTATTCGGTTCTTCCCTGCCGATAGCTGATTGTAAGTCAGTCAGGACAATATGCGCGCTGGCCAGCCCGTTAACCCCGATATCTTTCTGATAGTTATCGTGTTTTTTCAGCGCGTTGTTCACCTGTTGCTCGCTGATGGTGTATTGTGTCAGGTGGTCACAGCCTGTGAGCAGCAGGGCAGTGAATAAAAGTGACAGGCAGATAAACAATTTACGCATATATTCCTCAACTTACCGGTAAGATCCTTGCGGGCCGGGGAGTATTCTGCCTGAGTTACTGCCGGGTGTCATCCCGTGTCCCTGTCTCCTTCTCTGCCAGTTACTTCCGGCAACAGTGGCTGAAAATTACCCGTGTGCGACAGCGATTTCGCGACAGTCAGCAGAAAATAAGTGTGTTTTTAATGGGATAAATAAGCCGCTGGTATTAACATAATCAGCAGTCCGTCCGGAGCAAACCGGACACGGAACAATCTGTTCATTAGTCAGGGAGTCTTTATGTTTGGATACCGTACAGCATCTTCCCGCGTGAGTCTGACGACTGACCGGATGGTGGTCCGGCTGGTGAATGATCGCGATGCATGGCGAATGGCAGACTATTATGCCGGTAACCGTGCCTACTTAATGCCGTGGGAACCTATCCGTGATCAAAGCTATTTCCAGGCGTCCGGCTGGCAGGCCCGGTTATCGGTGATGACAGAGCAGCAGCGTCAGGGGGCGGCCTATTACTTTATTCTGCTGGATCCCTCGGAACAGGAAGTAATGGGCGTGGCCAATTTCAGTAATGTGGTACGTGGCTGTTTTTATGCCTGCTATCTCGGTTATTCGCTGGGGGAAAAATGGCAGGGGCAAGGGCTGATGCAGGAAGCGTTACAGGCGGCCATTCGTTATATGCAGCGGCAACATAAGATCCACCGGATAATGGCCAATTATATGCCGCGGAATCAGCGCAGCGGAAATCTGCTGGCACGGCTGGGTTTTGAGAAAGAAGGGTATGCACGGCAATATCTGCTGATTAATGGTGTCTGGGAAGATCATGTTCTGACGGCACTGACTCGTGAGGATGGCAGTGCTGATAAGTATTGCTGAATTACGCCTTGTAACAAACACTGCTGGTGATTTTTACCAGCGCCGATAGACTATGCCCGCCTACAGAAACTGTGTGCCAATGGCCGGGGAGCAGATCACCGTTCCGGGCTATAAATGTCGAAATTGCAGGATGTCTGAACACTTATGAATTTGCTTAAATCACTGGCTGCGGTCAGTTCAATGACCTTGTTTTCCCGCGTGCTGGGTTTTGCCCGCGATGCCATTGTGGCGCGGGTATTTGGTGCCGGGATGGCGACCGATGCTTTTTTTGTGGCGTTTAAACTTCCCAATCTGTTGCGCCGTATATTTGCCGAAGGTGCATTTTCACAGGCCTTTGTGCCTATTCTGGCCGAGTATAAAAATACTCAGGGTGAAGAGGCCTCACGTATTTTTGTGTCGTATGTCGCGGGTTTACTGACACTGGTGCTGGCGGTAGTGACAATCCTGGGGATGCTGGCAGCCCCGTGGGTCATTTATATTACGGCCCCCGGTTTTGCTGATACGGCGGATAAATTTGCGTTAACCACCGCGTTACTGCGGGTAACCTTTCCATATATCTTACTGATCTCTCTGGCATCGCTGATTGGTGCGGTACTCAATACCTGGAACCGTTTTTCGGTACCGGCCTTTGCCCCGACCTTGCTGAATGTCAGCATGATCGGCTTTGCGCTGTTTGCTGCCCCCTGGTTTCACCCTCATGTGATGGCACTGGCCTGGGCGGTTGTAGTCGGCGGGGTACTGCAACTGGGTTATCAGCTGCCCCATTTACGTAAGATAGGTATGCTGGTATTACCGCGCATCAATCTGCACGATGCCGGGGTATGGCGGGTATTACGTCAGATGGGGCCGGCGATCCTCGGAGTCTCCGTCAGCCAGATCTCTCTGATTATCAATACTATTTTTGCTTCATTTCTGGTATCCGGCTCCGTGTCCTGGATGTATTACGCTGACCGGCTGATGGAGTTTCCTTCGGGAGTGCTGGGGGTTGCCCTGGGGACGATTCTGTTACCGTCACTGTCCCGCAGTTTTGCCAGCGGTAATCACCAGGAATATTCCAACCTGATGGACTGGGGGCTGCGCCTGTGCCTGTTGCTGGCGATCCCCAGTTCAGTGGCAATAGGTATCCTTGCCGGGCCATTGACTTCAGCTCTGTTCCAGTATGGTAAGTTTACGGCATTTGATGCCCTGATGACTCAGCATGCGCTGGTTGCTTATGCGGTCGGGCTGGTAGGACTGATCGTGGTGAAGGTGCTGGCTCCGGGCTTCTATTCCCGGCAGGATATTAAAACACCGGTAAAAATTGCTATTTTCACCCTGTTATCGACTCAGGTGATGAATCTGGCATTTATTGGTCCCCTGAAACATGCCGGTTTATCCTTATCCATCGGGCTGGCGGCCTGTCTGAATGCCGGACTGTTATTCTGGCAATTACGCAAAAAGAAAATTTTTCATCCACAGCCGGGCTGGGCCGGTTTTCTTTCCCGACTGATTTTATCGGTGGTTATTATGGGGGCAGTCCTCTATACCCTGCTGCAATACATGCCATCGTGGGGGGAAGGCGAAATGGTGTGGCGGATCCTGCGGCTGACCGGAGTCTGTGCCGTCGGCGGGCTGGTGTACTTTGGCAGCCTCGCGATAATGGGATTCCGTGTCAAAGACTTCGCCCGGCGCAGTGTGACCTGATCAGCGGGCCACGGCCGGACTCTCAGGAAAGCAGTGATCACTGACAGGGTAACTTTTATCGGAAGTTACCCTGTCTCCGGCAGAGCCGGCATCTGCGTTTATATATCACTCAGCATAGCCATCCGGTCCGTAAAAGGGCCGCTGACTCAGGGGAGACAAGACGGATAAAGCCTGTTGTGTCCAGCGAAGTTGTTGTTGCAGCAGCAAGCCCGTATGCTGGTTGGCCTGCTGTAGCACACAAAGTTGCCGGCAAACCGCCTGCCACAAGTCGGCTAACGGTCCGCAGTCCGTATAGGGGGCCTGTAAACTGTGCTGCTGACCGGCCTCCGCCAGCCGTAAATCGAGATAACTTAAAGTATTCAGGGCTGCCTGCTTATCTTCTGTCAGGCTCTGCAGCCGGTAACTGTCAGGATGTGCTGCCATCAGTTCCTGTTGCTCTGTTTCCATCATCAGTTGCAGTGACGATAAAACCTGCTGCATGTTCTGCACGATTATCAATAACGCTTGCTGCGGATTAGTCTGCGTCATCATGCTCCACCCTCAGGCTGTCAGCGATCCCGTTAGCAATTATCCGGCTATCAGTGTGGTAATGTCCGTCGGCAATTGCCTGCCGGAGGTCATTAACCTTTGACTGACGGATATCCCCCTGACTGGTGTTATGCAGTAATTGTGGTACCCGGCTCAGGTTTACCCTGGCAGCGGGGGCCGCAGTACCGGACAGTGACAGTTTGTCCTGAAGACGTATGCCGGCTGATGGCTGTTGTTCTGCCTGAGGGATAAGCCCGCTGACCCGTGTTTTGTCGATGCTCATAAACGTGACTCCGCTGCTGGATTATTCTGTTCGCCTGACAACTCAGGCAGGATATCCGGATTATCGGCATTTGCCCCTGAAACCTTATGGCCTGCTTTGTGTTAGTTGATTTTTACGGATAACAGCCCGTGACTATCAACAGTTGCGATAATGATCTGACCATTCAGCGTTCTGACTCTGACTTCATTGCCTGCGGTTGCGTTGTTCAGTGCTGTACCGGCAGTGCCGACACTGAATCCGTTGCCATACAGGCTCACCTGTACCTGATCACCGCTTGTTACCTGCCAGGGCTGACGTAACTGTGTCCGGATAATCACTTTCCCGGGTTGCAGAGTTTGTAAGGCAATGGCAGGTAATGTCTGCGACGGTACCAGCAGCGACCGTGCTGGCAGGGTATCCAGCCTTCCGTAGCAGCGGGATAACAGTTGTTGCGTGACCAGACCCCCACGGGGAATTTGTTGTGCTGCAACATAATAATTGCCGGTAATCTGTAATTCAGTTTGCAGAAAATTCTTTCGCGGGCCACAGCGGGCTGCCACGGTCATTTTCCCCCAGCGGCGGCTGTTACCGGGTAAACTGAATACCGGCCGGGAACAGACCGGCCAGCCCTGGCGGGGGGTAATAATGACCGCCTGCATCTGCCCGGCATATTGCGGTTCCCGTTGCCGGAAAAACTGCGTCAGCTGCTGTTGCAGGGGACTTGCCAGGCTGAACAGTGGGGTAATAAGCAGTAATAAAAACAGCATTTTTTTAGACATATTATTTCTAATTGTTTGTAATTTCAGTTAATTTTACATCTCCCCGGTGATTCTCAAACGCTAAACTGGTGACATTTTTTTCGGCTATTCTGTCGATTTCCCGCCACTGCATTCCCGTATTCTGCATGTCATACCTTCCTGACCGGAGACACTTATGTCCGACAGACTGGATACGGAACTTGGTTTTGCCCGCCAGGTGCTCAGCCTGCGTCAGCAGCGACAAACAATACTGGCCGCAAACATTGCTAATGCAGATACCCCGGGTTATCAGGCACGGGATATCGATTTTTCTGCACAGCTGAAAAAAGCAGTTTCCCGCGGGCAGCAAGGCGACCAGCCACTGGCCCTCACCCTGACCTCCGGGCGGCACATTGCTGCACAGGGCCATCCGCCCGCCGACTCCCGGCTGTTGTATCGGGTGCCCGATCAGCCAGCGGCTGACGGCAACACGGTAGATATGGATCGGGAACGGGTTCAGTTTGCGGATAACAGTGTCAAATATCAGACCGATCTGACGATGCTGTCAGGCCGGATTAAACAAATGATCAGCGTATTACAGGGATAAGCGGATTGTATGAGCCTGTTCAGTATTTTTGATATTTCCGGGTCGGCACTGAGTGCCCAGTCCCAGCGGCTGAATGTCAGTGCCAGTAACCTGGCCAATGCGGATAGCCGCACAGGGCCTGACGGACAGCCATACCGTGCCAAACAGGTGATCTTCCGCACCGATGGCGGCTACCCGTCCGGTATCGGCGGGGTACATGTGGCCGGGGTGATGAATGATCCTTCACCATTCAGGCTGGTGTATGCGCCGGGTGATCCGCTGGCCGATCAGCAAGGCTATATCCGTATGCCGAACGTCGATGTGGTGGCAGAAACGGTGAACACTATTTCTGCATCGCGCAGCTATCAGGCCAATATCGAAGTGATGAATACGGTCAAAAGCCTGATGATGAAAACACTGACCCTCGGTCAGTAACCGGAGAGAGTGTTATGAGCATAACTGCAACAGTCGGAGATATGCGCAGCAGACCCCCTTTACTGCGTGACAGTAACAGCAGCACAGATAACGGTAACAGCGCGGCTGATCTGCAAAATCAGTTTATGACGTTACTGATTGCCCAGCTGAAAAATCAGGATCCGACCAACCCGATGGATAACAGTCAGCTGACCTCCCAGCTGGCACAAATCAATACCCTCAGTGGTATAGAGCAACTTAACAGCACTCTGGGGGCGATTTCAGGACAGATCAACACCAGCCAGTCGATGGAAAATACGTTACTGATCGGTCATGGCGTGATGCTGCCAGGCAGTGCGGTACTGGCAGGTAAAGATACCTCTTCCGGAGACGGCAGTATCACAACCACACCGTTTGGCGTCGATGCGCCAGCCAGTGTCAGCGATGCAGTCGCCACCATTACTGACAGCAGTGGTAATGCTATCGCCACTCTGGACCTTGGCAGTATGGATCCCGGAGTACATACCTTCCAGTGGGATGGTAATCGTGACGATGGCAGTCCGGCAGAAGAAGGGAAGTATCAGGTCACCATCAGTGCCAGTAACGATAATGCGCCGGTGGATGTGACCAGCCTTAATTATGCCCGTGTTTACGGGGTTACCCCGGCAGGAAACGGTAATGCAGCGGTATTGAATCTGGGGGCCTATGGCACCGCGACCCTCGATCAGATACGGCAGATCCTTTAACTCAGTCAGGAGTCATTATGTCATTTTCACAGGCTGTCAGCGGTCTCAATGCCGCGTCGGCAAATCTGGATGTTATTGGTAATAATATTGCTAATTCTGCGACATCCGGTTTTAAATCGTCTGCCACGGCATTTGCCGATATGTTCGCAGCGTCACAGGTCGGGCTGGGGACTAAAGTGGCAAAAGTCATTCAGGACTTTGGTGACGGCGCGACGACCTCTACCGGCCGGGCCCTGGATGTCGCTCTGAGCGGTAACGGTTTTTTTCGCCTTACGGATCAGAACGGTAATGTTTATTATTCGCGTAACGGCCAGTTCGCGCTGGACGCCAATCGTAATCTGGTCAATACCGCCGGGCTGAATGTCAGCGGGTACCCGGCCAGTGGTATTCCGGCGGTGATCCAGACCGGTGCGAATCCTGGTCCGCTGTCGATCCCTGATACCCAGATGCAGGCCAATGCCACCAGTAAAGCAGCACTGGTGGCTAATCTTAACTCGACGGATGCTGTACCGACTGTAACGCCGTTCGATCCGACCAACGTCGACAGTTTTAATGCCAAAAGTACCGTCACAGTTTTTGACTCGCAGGGGAATCAGCATCAGCTGGATCTTTATTTTGTTAAAGACGCGGATAACCAGTGGACAGTGAATCCTCTCGATTCCTCGACCGGTCAGGCATCGGCATCTTTCGCTATGTCATTCGATGAAAATGGTATGCTGACCAGCAACCCTCAGCAAACCCTGGTGATCCAGGGCAGTAACGGGGCGGCGGCTAACCAGTCGATCACCCTGAATATGCAGAACAGTATGCAACAGAATACGGGGGCCAGTACGTTCGGCAGTCCGGTACAGGACGGGTTCGCCCCCGGTGATCTGACCGGCTATAAGGTGAATGATGATGGCACCATTACCGGGACCTATTCTAACCAGAAAACACAGTTACTCGGGCAAATTGTCTTGTCCGGATTTGCTAATCCGGAAGGCTTGCAGCCGGACGGTGATAATGTCTGGTCAGAGACCAGTGCTTCCGGTCAGCCGATGATTGGTGTGCCGGGGACCGGTAACCTCGTGTCAATGACCGCCGGAGCCCTTGAAGCCTCAAACGTCGATATGAGTAAAGAACTGGTAAATATGATTGTTGCGCAACGTAACTATCAGTCTAACGCTCAGACGATCAAAACCCAGGATCAGATCCTGAACACCCTGGTGAACCTGCGATAGCCGGAGGACTGCATTATGGATCATGCCATTTATACGGCGATGGGCGGGGCCAGCCAGACACTGGCCATGCAGGCGGTCACCACGGCGAACCTGGCCAATGTTTCCACCCCCGGTTTCAGGGCCCAGCTCAGTGCTTTTCGTGCCGTTCCGGTGAACGGGCCGTCATTGCCGACCCGCATCCTGGTGACCGCGTCTACCCCGGGGGCAGATATGTCTGCCGGGAAGCTGGATTATACGGAACGTCCGCTGGATGTCGCCACAGAGCCGGATGCCTGGCTGGCCATCCGTATGGCCGATGGCAGTGAGGCCTATACCCGCAACGGCAATATGCAACTGGATCCTCAGGGAATGCTCACTATCGCCGGGCATCCGGTGATGGGGGAGGACGGACCGATCGCCCTGCCGCAAAATGCAAAACTGACGATTGCCGCCGATGGATCTATTACCGCCTTAAATCCCGGTGATCAACCCAATGCGACGGTTCAGGTTGCCAGACTGAAGCTGGTTTCCGGCGGGCCGGCCACCCTGGTACGTTCTGATGACGGTTTTTTCCGGCCTTCGCGACAGGTGCAGCAGCAGTCAGGGCCGGTATTAGCGGAGGATCCGAATCTGCGGGTCATGCCCGGGGTACTGGAAGGCAGTAATGTGAATCCGGCAGAAGCGATGGTGTCGCTGATCGGTCAGGCAAGGCAGTTCGAAATGCAGATGAAAGAGATTAGCAGCGTTGATCAGAATGAACAGAAAGCGAATCAGCTACTGTCATTAAACAGTTAAGGGAAACGACAGCATGATACGTTCTTTATGGATTGCAAAAACCGGGCTGGATGCACAGCAGACCAATATGGATGTTATTTCCAATAACCTGGCCAATGTCAGTACTAACGGCTTCAAACGCTCCCGTGCTGTTTTTGAGGATCTTCTCTATCAAACGTTACGTCAGCCGGGAACCCAGTCTTCTGAACAGGATACTTTACCCTCAGGCCTGCAAATCGGTACCGGGGTCCGGCCGGTAACCACCGAGCGTCTGCATTCACAGGGAAACTTGTCCAAAACGGATAATGCCAAGGATATTGCGATCAACGGGCAAGGCTATTTTCAGGTACTGCTGCCCGACGGGAGTTCGGCTTATACCCGTGATGGTTCCTTTCAGGTCGATCAGAACGGACAACTGGTCAACAATGCCGGTTTCCAGGTGCAGCCGGGGATTACGATCCCGGCCAATGCCCTGAGTATTACTATCTCCCGTGACGGAGTGGTGAGTGTTACCCAGCCGGGCCAGACGCAGGCGACACAGGTGGGGCAGCTGACGCTGAATACCTTTGTAAATGATGCCGGTCTGGAGAGTAAAGGCGAAAACCTGTATCAGGAAACCCAGGCATCAGGCGCTCCCACAGAAAGTACCCCCGGGCAGAACGGGGCGGGGTTGTTGTATCAGGGCTATGTGGAAACCTCAAACGTCAATGTCGCTGAAGAACTGGTATCGATGATCCAGACACAGCGAGCCTACGAAATTAACAGTAAAGCTATCAGTACTTCTGACCAGATGTTACAGCGTCTGACTCAGCTGTAAATGTATCCGGCAGACCGGCGGATCGTTCCGGTCAGAATTGCGTCTGAAAAGGTAGTGACATGGTAGTGAAGTCTGTTCTGTACCCCGCGGGGCTGGCCGCGCTGTTGCTGCTAATGGCTGGCTGTGCGCTGATCCCTCAGACCCCGCTGGTGAAAGGGAGTACCAGTGCTGAACCACCGGATACGGGGAGTCCGCTGGCCGATGGTTCAATTTTTCAGGGGGTTGCTCCCCTCAGCTACGGCTACCAGCCATTATTTGAAGACCGGCGGCCACGCAATATTGGCGATACCCTGACCATTGTGTTGCAGGAAAACGTCAGTGCCAGCAAAAGTTCGTCCAGCAATGCCAGCCGTAAAGCGAGCAGTAACTTTGGTCTGGCGACCACTCCGCGTTTTCTTAACGGATTACTGGGCGGCGATAAAACCAGCTTTGATGGCAGCGGTGGCAATGATTTTAACGGTAAAGGCGGAGCCAGCGCGAATAACACCTTTACGGGCACCATCACTGTGACGGTGGATAAGGTGCTGACCAATGGCAACCTTAAAGTGGTGGGTGAAAAACAAATTGCGATTAATCAGGGGACCGAATTTATCCGTTTCTCCGGAGTGGTTAATCCCCGCACAATCAATGCCAGTAACTCCGTTATCTCCACCTCGGTGGCTGATGCCCGTATTGAGTATGTCGGAAACGGTTATATCAACGAAACACAGCAAATGGGCTGGTTACAACGGTTCTTTCTGAATATTTCCCCTATGTAAGAGGCAAGACAAATGTCAGTCATATTTCGCTGGATCAGCGGCGGGTTAATTCTGGTCGCGCTTTGCCTGCCCGCCAGTGCGGAAAGGATACGTGACCTGACCTCAGTGCAGGGTGTGCGGGCGAACCAGCTGATTGGTTACGGGCTGGCCGTCGGACTGGATGGCACAGGGGACCAGACCACGCAGACGCCGTTTACCACCCAGACCATGAGCAATATGTTGTCACAGCTGGGGATCACTGTGCCCGGCGGAACCAATATTCAGCTAAAAAATGTCGCGGCGGTAATGGTGACCGCGACCCTGCCGCCTTTTGCCCGCCAGGGGAAAACCATTGATGTGGTGGTTTCGTCAATGGGGAATGCCAAAAGCCTGCGGGGCGGAACCTTATTACTGACCCCGCTGAAAGGCGCTGACAATCAGGTGTATGCCCTGGCCCAGGGGAATATTCTGGTCGGCGGCGCGGGGGCCCAGGCCGGGGGCAGCAGTGTACAGGTCAATCAGCTGAACGGCGGGCGCATCAGTGGCGGGGGGATTGTCGAACGTGAGTTACCGGATGATTTTGGTACCCGCAATCAGCTGGTATTGCAGCTTAATCAGCAGGACTTTACCACCGCTCAGCGTATTGCCGATGCGATTAACCGCTTTACGGGTTACCCGGCCGCCGCACCTCAGGACAGCAGCTCGGTCCGGATAAAAGTTTCCCCGTCCCAGACATCACAGGTACAGCTGCTGGCGGCGATCCAGAATCTGGATGTGACCGTGCCTGTCGAAGATGCGCGGGTAATTATTAATTCGCGTACCGGTTCGGTAGTGATGAACCGTGAAGTTGAACTGAGTACCTGTGCAGTGGCTCAGGGGAGTTTGTCGGTCACTATTAATCAACAGCAACAGGTCAGTCAGCCAAATACGCCACTGACTGGCGGACAAACGGTGGTTACTAACCAGACACAGATTGATATGCGGCAACAGGGGGGGGCACTACAGCATGTACAGGCCAGTGCCAGCCTGAACAGTGTGATCCACGCACTGAACACCCTCGGGGCGAGGCCCACCGAACTGATGTCGATACTGCAGGCGATGCAGTCTGCCGGTTGTTTACGGGCACGGCTGGAGATTATCTGATGCGGGTCAGGGATCCTCTGAACGAACTGGCCTATGACAGCAATGCGCTGGATAAGCTAAAACGTGCCGCCGCCGCCCACCCCCGCCAGCAGGCGATGGCGGTTGCCCGCCAGGTGGAAAGTCTGTTTATGCAACTGATGCTGAAAAGCATGCGTGAGGCTTTACCAAAAGATCCGTTATTTGGCAGTGAACAGAGCCGGTTATTTACGTCTTTATACGATCAGCAAATCGCCCAAATGGCGGGAAACCGTGGTCTGGGCATGGCTGAACTTATCGCACAACAAATACAGCCAGCACCTGCGGTGGATCAGCGGGCGGGAACAGTCCCTATGCCTCTGGGGAGCGAACGGGTGGCTGCGCTGCTCCGGGGGACGGCACTCCGGCAGCAGGCAGGTCAGGCACTTGCCGTATTGCCTGCACCTTCGGCATCGATGGGGGCGTTTTTACAACGCTTATCACAGCCTGCCAGTCAGGTGAGCCTGCGCAGCGGTATACCACATCATCTGATTCTTGCCCAGGCGGCTCTGGAAACCGGCTGGGGACGGCGAGAGATACTGCGCAGTAACGGGCTGCCGAGTTTTAATCTGTTCGGTATTAAAGCGGGGGCTGACTGGGGCGGTGAAACGACGCCGGTGGTGACCACCGAATACCAGCAGGGACGTGCCGAAAGGCGCACTGATAACTTCAGGGTATATCACTCTTACCGGGAAGCCCTGGAAGACTATGCACGGTTACTGACGGAAAACCCGCGTTATCGCCAGGTCACGGCCGCGCCTTCGGCAGAATCAGGCGCACAGGCTTTACAGACAGCGGGTTATGCCACAGACCCGGCTTATGCCGCGAAACTGATTACCGTAATCCGTCAGTTGAAAGAGATTGCTGATAAAACAGCCGCTCACGATCTGAGTCATTTATTTTAAATCATCGTCAAGTTCCCCGCCGGATAACCGATAACTCAGACAGATACTCACAGATAAGGCCGGTTAACGGCCTGAGACGAAACCAGCTTGCGGAGAGAAATATGTCAGCTCTGATTAATTCAGCCATGAGCGGACTGAGTGCTGCTCAGTCTGCGCTCAATATAACCAGTGTCAATATCAGTAACTACACGGTACCCGGCTATAACCGGCAACAGGTGTTACTGGCGCAGGCAAACAGTACGCTGAGTGGTAATGGCTGGTATGGGAATGGTGTCAGGGTGGATGGTGTGCAACGACAATATGATGAGCTGGTCAGCCGGCAGTTACGTCAGGCCAGTGCGCAAAACAGTGCGGCTAACAGCCAGTTTACTCAGATCTCCGGGATCGATAATTTAATGACGATGGATGGTAACGATCTGTCTGACTCATTTCAGGCTTTTTTTAAAAACGTCCAGAATGTTATCGACAGTGCCGAAGATCCTGCGGCACGCCAGGCAATGTTCAGCGGTGCACAGTCACTGGCCGGACAACTGAGAACCCTGCAACAATATCTGGATAATCTGCAATCGGCGACCAATAACCAGATCAGTGATTCGATCAGTGCCATTAACAATGATGCCCGCCAGATTGCGGCACTGAATAAACAAATTGGCCGCCTTTCTGCCAGCGGAGAAGCACCGAATAATTTACTTGATCAGCGCGATCAACTGGTCAGTGATCTGAATAATATCACTGCGGTAAATGTATCAATCCAGGACGGCAATATGGTGGTCTCGCTGCCGAACGGACTGAGTCTGGTGAATGGTGATCAGTCCACGGAGATGAAAGCCATAGCTTCGGCCGCCGATCCTACACTGCGGGTGCCGGGATATACGGATAAAATGGCGGGAGATGTTGAACTGCCGGATAAACTTTTTACCGGCGGGTCGCTGGCCGGGCTGCTGAAATTTCGCAGTGAAGACCTGGAAACAGTTAAGAACCGGTTAGGACAGATCAGTGTCACCTTTGCCAGCCGAATGAATCAGGTACAGCATCAGGGATTCGATAGTGAAGGTAATGAAGGCGGTGACTTTTTTTCCGTCGGTTCACCGGTGGTATTCAGTAACAGTAAAAATACGTCACAGGCGACACTCAGCGCCAGCTATTCGGACACTACTGCGCTGCAGGCCTCCGATTATCGTGTCGCTTATTCGCGGGGACAATGGACCGTCACCCGGTTGTCGGACAACCAGGTCATAACGCCGAAAGTCAGCACTGACAACGGGACGCAGCATCTGTCATTCGACGGGCTAGATGTTGCGGTCAGCGGCTCTCCGGCAGAAAAAGACAGTTTTTTGCTCAAACCGGTCAGTGAAGCGACCCATGACTTTGCGGTGGCTATTGATGACGGTTCGCAGATAGCGGCAGCCTCAGAGCCCGGAGGGGCCAGTGATAACCGGAATGCCAGTGCCATGCTGGCACTGCAGGATGAACAAATGGTCGGAGGCAGAGAAACGCTGACCCGGGCGTACGCATCGATGGTCAGCTATGTGGGCAATAAAACCGGCAGCCTGCAGAGCAGCTGTACAACCCGGCAGCTGGTGGTTGATCAACTGACTCAGCGACAGCAGTCGGTTTCCGGGGTCAATCTTGATGAAGAATACGCCATGCTGACCCAGTACCAGCAATACTACATTGCTAATACCAAAGTACTGCAAACGGCCGATACCTTATTTAATTCATTAATGAGTATTACTAACTGATAGCGAATTCAGCGGCGGGGGAGACAGAATATGAGGCTGAGTACCGGTTTAATTTTTTCTCAACAAATTAATGGGATCAGTAATGCTCAGAACCGCTGGCTGGCCAGCGGAATGCGGGTATCCAGCGGAAAACGGGTCACAAGACCGTCTGACGATCCGATTGCAGCAGCACAGGCTGTTAATCTGTCCCAGACACAGAATAAAGATGCCCAGTACGGTCTGGCCCAGTCATTTGCCAGCCAGTCTCTGACGTATGAAGATAATATCCTCGGCAGTGTCAGCAGCAGCATTCAGTCGGCTCTGACTCAGGTGGTGTACGGGTCAACCGGCACCCTGAATGATGATGACCGCGCATCAATTGCCACCCAGTTACAGGGGATTCGTGACCAACTGGTGAATCTGGCGAACAGCCAGGACAGTAACGGGCGTTATATTTTTGCCGGATATAAAACCGGGCAGCCTCCGTTTATCAGTGGCAGTAACGGGGTGCTGTATCAGGGGGGAGAACAGGCAATCAGCCAGCAGGTCAGTGGTCAGCGCACAATGACAATCGCCCATACGGGGGACAGTGTATTTATGTCTCTGACAGATAATGCGACACCGGAACCAGACGGTTCGGCCAGTGAAACCAGTGTGTTCGCTATGCTGGATTCAGCGATCAGTGCACTGAAAGTCCCGCAAAAAGGGGCGGATGACAGCACCATGCAGCAGTTCTCTGACAGTATGGAAAAAGCCAATCGCGGGTTAAATAATGCTCTGAATAATGTCCTGAAGGTACGTTCAGAAACCGGCACAGAACTGGCAGAACTGGATACCCTCAATAACCAGGGACAGGACCGGCAGGTAATACTGAGTGACCAGATGAGCCAGTTAACTGATGCTGATATTACCCGTTCGATTTCTGATTATGTGATGCAGGAAACGGCACTACAGGCCAGTTATAAAGTGTTCAGTGAAATGTCGCAGCTTTCTCTGTTCCGGATGAACAGTTAATCAGCGTCGTGCGGGTATAAAAAAACCTGACCAGAAACGGTCAGGTTTTTTTATGGAGTCTGGTATTGCGGACTATTTCTCCGGGCAATTTATTGCCCGGAAGCAAATGTCAGCTCACAGTTCTGAGGTTTTAGTCACCGGTGCGGTGGCCTGGTGAGTGGCTGTGTGTCCTCCGGCCGCACCTTTACCTGCAAAGACGTAAACATTACGTACCCAGTCACTGTGTCTCACAGGCTCAGAAACCCACTCCGGTGCCGGTGCCCGGGTCATGGGCGCGGTTGCATGGAAGCGCTGGTACGCGGAAGCGGTAGTCACGTTCTCTGCACTGTCTTTAGCCGGGGGTACTGATTCCGTGTCAGACAGAGTGTCTGTTGCAGCCTCAGTTTCCGCGACCGCAGCAACCGGCGCTTCGGCGATGATTTCAGCCGGTGCAACAGCTTCACTGCCCGCAGTCTCTTCTGCAGCGTTGACCGGTTCGGCTGGCTGTGCTTCTGCAACCGTGTCGGTGGTGTCAGCTACTGCTTCTGCAACCGCTTCGGTGGTGTCAGCCACGGTAGTTTGTGGCTCTGCGACAACCGGGGTGTCTGTCGCTACCGACCCGGCGATAGCCTGCTGAACATGGGTACTCAGAGCGTTTTCGGCCAGCAGTGTATTTTCCGGCTGAGACGGGACTTCCGCAACCGGGGTAACTTCCCGGTGCTCAGCTGGTTCAGCTACAGTCTGTGGCTGCTGTTCGTGGAACTCAGGTTGCTGATATCCGTCTTCCGCACGGGTGACCGGCGCAGGGTAACGGACCCATACTTTACCGGAAGCCATCTCCGGCGAAGCAGCTGCGGTTTCCAGAGGCATCGAGGACTGCTGCGGATAACGTTCGTCACGATAACGACGACGACGCTGTCCACTAACCCGCAGGTGGCGAGGTGAACGGCGTGAACGGCGCGGGATATTACCGTTACTGTCACGGTTATCCTGATATTCTTCACGGGTTGTTTCACTGACCACCGCTTCATCACGGGCCACCGGAGCTTCTGTAATCGCAGGTTCAGCAGTGATCTGCTCAGCCACAGCCTCTTCACCATAGCGGATTTTTTGTGTCAGAGTCCGCTGTTTACGGCGCACACTGGTGCGGGTCTGTTCTTCTTCTGCTGCAACACTACTGGCTGGTGCTTCCTGTAGCGCGACAGGTTGTTCAGCAACAGTTTCTTCCTGTTGCTGACGACGCTCCTCCTGACGGCGACGCTGACGCTCAGCCCGTTGTTCGCGGCGTTGCTGTTCACGTTGCTGACGAGCTTCCTCGGTCAGAGGCGTATGCTGACGTGTTGCCCGGGTCTCTTCACGGTTTTCCGCACCGGCAGAATTACGGCGATTATTGCGACGATTTTCCTGTGCATTACCATTTTCGGTATTACGCTCGTTACGGTCATTACGCTCGTTACGGTCATTACGCTCGTTGCGGTTATTACGCTCGTTACGATTATTCCGGCGGTTATTGGAACGTTCATTACGGTTACCCGCCGTCCCGTTTTCCCGTGAACGGGCTGGTGCTTCGGTCTTTTCTGCGGTCTCAGTAACAGCCTGCTGGCTGTTGCTGCCGAACAGATTCTTAATACCGCTGACTAAACGGCTAAAGAAGCAGTTGCCTTTGGCGGCCGGGGCTGTCGCGTCCGCCGGAGTGACAGAAACTGCAGTGGCAGTGGCTTCACTGGTCGCTGGCGGTGCTTCAGCAATCGCAAATGCTGCCAGTGCCGGCTGTTCCGGACGGCGGCGTTCTGCCGGTTCTTCGTCAGAAATCGTCGCCATTTCAATCTCATGCATCTTCGGCAGATGATAGCTGAGTGTCTTGGTTTCTTCGCCTTTGCGCACACGTAATACCGAGTAGTGTGGTGTCTCCATACGATCATCAGGAACGATGATGGCACGCACGCCGCCCTGGCGTGTTTCGATGGCGTTGACGGCTTCACGTTTCTCGTTCAGAAGGTACGAGGCAATCTGCACCGGAACAATGGCATGTACTTCTTTGGTATTTTCTTTCAGCGCTTCTTCTTCAATCAGACGCAGAATCGATAGCGACAGTGATTCATTATCACGGATTGTGCCTGTGCCGCTGCAACGCGGGCAGACATGATGGCTTGACTCGCCAAGGGAAGGGCTGAGGCGCTGACGGGACATTTCCAACAGGCCAAACCGTGAAATATGGCTGATTTGTATCCGCGCACGGTCCTGACGGACGGCTTCACGCAGACGGTTTTCCACCGCACGCTGGTGACGTACCGGAGTCATATCGATAAAGTCGATAACAATCAGGCCACCGAGGTCACGCAGACGTAACTGGCGGGCTATCTCATCGGCCGCTTCCAGGTTGGTATTAAAGGCTGTTTCTTCGATATCACCGCCACGGGTGGCCCGTGCGGAGTTAATATCAATGGCTGTCAGGGCTTCGGTGCTGTCAATAACAATCGAGCCGCCGGATGGCAAACGCACTTCACGCTGGAAGGCAGACTCAATCTGTGACTCAATCTGATAATGGCTGAACAGCGGGATTTCACCGGTGTACAGTTTAATCTTACTGGTAAAGTCAGGGCGTCCCAGGGCAGCAATATGCTGGCGGGCCAGTTCCAGAACTTTCGGGTTATCAATCAGAATTTCGCCAATGTCCTGACGCAGGTAATCGCGGAAAGCGCGGACAATCACATTACTTTCCTGATGGATCAGGAAAGGGGCAGGGCGGTTTTCAGCCGCTTTGCGGATAGCTTCCCAGTGTTTCAGGCGAAAGCTAAGATCCCATTGTAAAGCTTCGGCAGATTTACCTACCCCGGCGGTACGGACAATCAGCCCCATACCTTCCGGTAACTGCAGGGAAGAGAGTGCTTCTTTCAGCTCTGTGCGGTCATCCCCTTCGATGCGGCGTGAAATACCGCCTGCCCGAGGGTTGTTTGGCATTAATACCAGATAGCTGCCGGCCAGGCTGATAAACGTGGTCAGTGCTGCACCTTTATTTCCGCGCTCTTCTTTATCTATCTGTACGATAACTTCCTGACCTTCACGTAATACCTCTTTGATATTAGGGCGGCCATGCATGGAATAATTAGCAGGGAAGTATTCGCGGGAGATTTCTTTCAGAGGGAGGAAACCGTGTCTTTCGGCACCGTAATCAACAAAAGCAGCTTCGAGGCTTGGTTCAATACGGGTGATTTTACCTTTATAAATATTTGCTTTTTTCTGTTCATGACCGGGACTTTCAATATCCAAATCATACAGACGCTGTCCATCTACAAGGGCGACGCGCAACTCTTCCTGCTGAGTTGCGTTAATTAACATTCTTTTCATTTATAGGTACTCGTCATTTTTTCATAAGTGACTCAGCTGCGGGCATCATTGCCCTGGACGACGATTAACCGATGGCTCCGTGGCTTATTGCAATCACGTCAGCCTCACGGCTGTCGATCGCTAAAGGAGCGCAAAAAATGTCGGAGGTGAGATTTCAAAACGAAACCGCGACCAGATGAGGAGAAACCCACTATAAAGGCAGTGATATGAACACCCCACTACGTCCAGGCTACAACCCGCAGCCCGCTATGTGCCTGATATAACATTACGTCTTATGCCATTGCTGCGTGTCTGTTTAATCCGGCAAAAATTCTTGTTACACGATCTTGTCCCGGGCGTTCCCGGCAAAGATACCCGAGCATTATTCCATTGCTCGCCTTAATATAGCAAGGTGACTTTCACTGCTACGATCACTTTATTTGTTATTTATTTGATCTTCCGGATGACCACCACCAGAGATTGTTTAAAAAGACTGCGCTTTGCTGGCTTCGCCACCAGTAAGAGGCAGGGGAAATGACAAATAGGTGGCACCGGGTGATAACTCTCTATTACAATCAGCGCCATGAAAAATGAGAATCCCGGCGTACAGTTTGTCGCCATCACGGCGGAAAACGCCGGACAACGTATTGATAACTTTTTGCGCACCTTCCTGAAAGGTGTGCCGAAGAGCATGATTTACCGTATTTTGCGTAAGGGCGAGGTGCGGGTAAATAAGAAACGCATTAAACCCGAATATAAACTGCTGGACGGCGATGAAATCCGTGTCCCGCCGGTGCGTGTTTCTGAACGTGAAGCGGCAGAAGTTTCACCGAAACTGGACAAAGTGGCTGAACTGGAACGGGCGGTTATCTATGAAGATGATGCCATCCTGGTGCTTAACAAGCCTTCCGGTACCGCGGTGCATGGTGGCAGCGGCCTGAGCTTTGGTGTTATTGAGGGGCTGAGAGCATTACGACCTGAAGCCCGCTTTCTCGAACTGGTACACCGTCTGGACAGGGACACTTCGGGAGTCTTGCTGGTTGCCAAAAAGCGGTCTGCTCTGCGCTCACTGCATGAACAGTTACGTGAAAAAGGGATGCAGAAAGACTATCTGGCTCTGGTCCGGGGCCAGTGGCCATCGCACGTTAAATCAGTCAAAGCACCATTACTGAAAAATATTTTACAAAGCGGTGAGCGGGTAGTGCGGGTCAGTGCCGAGGGTAAGCCATCAGAAACCCGCTTCAAAGTTGAAGAACGCTATGCCTTTGCCAGCCTGGTCAAAGCCAGTCCTGTCACGGGCCGCACCCATCAGATACGTGTGCACACCCTGCATGCCGACCATCCGATTGCTTTTGATGACCGTTATGGTGACAGGGCGTTTGATCAGCAACTGACCGGCAGCGGACTGGACCGGTTATTTCTGCATGCTGCGGCGATCACCTTTACCCATCCCGGTACCGGAGAAACGCTGCGTCTGGAGGCACCGATGGATGAGAAACTGCGTCGTTGCCTGACCCGTCTTCGTCAGCAAAAAAGCTGATCCTGGCGGCTGACAGAAACAGCGCCGGGGGGGAGTGCCGCAGCGACTCCCCCTTTATCCGCGCCTGGCCGGTGATTCAGTCGTCGGTCAGCGGGTCAGCGCCGGCTTCCCGCAGGAAATCACACAGAGCAATTAACGGCAGGCCAACCAGTGTATTCGGGTCACGTCCCTGCAATGATTCAAACAGCGTAATGCCCAGCCCCTCAGATTTAAAGCTGCCGGCGCAATTGAGAGGCTGCTCTTTTTCCAGGTATGCGTTGATTTCCTGGTCCGATAAGTGACGAAAGCTGACGTCGAACGTTTCGCAGCAGGACCAGAATTTCTGACGGCGGGCACAGTACAGCGCCAGACCGGTATAAAACACCACCCGGTTGCCACTGGCCGCACGTAACTGCTGTCGCGCGCGCGCCATCGTATGAGGCTTACCTGTTAAGCAGTTGTTCAGTACACATACCTGATCCGAACCGATAATTAAGCTGTGCGGGTACTGTCCGGCCAGTGCCAGTGCTTTCTGTTTTGCCAGTCTGACCACCAGTTGCGCCGCGGTTTCGGCGGGCAGGGCCGATTCATCAATTTCCGGGGCAACCGCATCGAAGGGCAGCTTCAGTCTGGCAAGCAGTGACTGGCGAAACGGAGAAGATGATGCAAGCAGTAAATGTTGTTTCATATTTTTTTCATAATCTATAGCGAATTGAACGCAGTCATTTTAAACTATCCTCCGCTACAGATGCGAATATTGGGTGAAAGATGCCGTAATCCGGCCTTTTTCTTTGACTCTCTGAGATTACAAAGTTAATATGCGCGCCCTATGCAAAAGGTAAAATTACCCCTGACACTGGATCTGCTTCGTTCTGCCCAGAAACGCCTTGATTATCATGGTGTGTATACTCCTGAGCTTACAGAACGGATTGCGGCCTCAGTTGTGAGTGTGGACAGTGATGTAGAATGTGAAATGTCGTTTGCAATTGACAGTCAGCGCCTTGCGGTGCTGAAGGGGACGGCCAGTGTTCAGGTCACCCTGCGCTGTCAGCGTTGCAATCAGCCTTTCCCGCATGCTGTACACGTAAGCTATATCTTCAGTCCTGTGCGTAATGACGAGCAGGCGGAGGCGCTACCGGAAGGTTACGAGCCAGTTGAAGTCGATGAGTATGGCGAAGTTGATTTGCTTGCAGTAATTGAGGATGAAATTATCCTCGCGTTACCTGTCGTTCCGGTGCATGATTCTGAACACTGTGAAGTGTCCGACGCGGATATGGTGTTTGGTGAACTGCCTGCAGAGGCCGAGAAACCAAACCCGTTTGCCGTATTAGCCAGTTTAAAGCGTAAGTAATAGGAGTAAGGTCCATGGCCGTACAACAGAATAAACCCACCCGTTCTAAGCGTGGTATGCGCCGTTCTCACGATGCGCTGACCACGACCACCCTGTCAGTAGATAAAGTTTCTGGTGAAACTCATCTGCGTCACCACATGACTGCCGACGGTTACTACCGTGGTCGTAAGGTCATTACTAAGTAATTTCTTGCTGCGACGCAAGGCGTTACTTTGACACGTTTGACCCTGGCAGTTGATGCTATGGGCGGGGATTTCGGTCCCTCCGTGACGGTGCCTGCTGCATTGCAGGCACTGGCCTCACATTCGCAACTTGAACTTCTTTTAGTCGGCTATCCCGACGAAATTCAGCCATTACTAGCCAGAGCGGACTCCTCATTATATAAGCGGGTAACCATTATTCCTGCTGAGTCAGTTATTGCCAGTGATGCAGTGCCTTCCGGGGCGATTCGTCATAGCCAGGGTTCTTCGATGCGGATTGCCCTCGAACTGTTAAAAGAAGGCCGCGCATCGGCCTGTGTGAGCGCCGGTAATACCGGTGTGCTGATGGGGCTGGCGACATTATTGTTACGACCGCTGGACGGTATTAAACGTCCGGCACTGGTTTCAGCGGTACCCCATATTCATCGCGGGCATACTTTGTTACTTGATTTAGGTGCAAATGCCAGCGCTGACACTACAATGTTAGTGCAGTTTGCGTTAATGGGTGCGGTGATGGCGGAAGAAGTGCTGGGAATATCCGCCCCCCGTGTTGCTTTACTCAACATTGGTCAGGAAGCCTGTAAAGGCCCGGAACATGTTCGTGATGCTGCAAAAATATTGCAATCCACTGAACAGATAAATTACACGGGGTTCCTTGAAGGCAGTGACTTACTGACCGGTAAGACAGATGTATTAGTCTGTGATGGCTTCGCAGGAAATGTCTCATTAAAAACCATGGAAGGCGTTATAAACACATTTCTGAACCTGATGACAGGGCCGGAAAAGACAATGAAGCGATCATGGTGGCGTCACCTGGTTGTTCGCAGTATGAAAGGACGTCTGATGAAGCGTTTTGGCGAAATCGACCCCGATCAGTATAACGGTGCATCCCTGCTGGGATTGCCGGGAATTGTCATTAAGAGTCATGGTGCCGCAAGTGAGCGAGCCTTCGCAGTTGCCATCGAACACGCGATTCAGGCGGTAGTCCGTAATATCCCTGAAAAAATTTCGGTTCGGCTTGATACAGTACTAGCCAGGAGTGACATAGCCTAGATGTTTAGCAAAATAATTGGTACCGGCAGCTATCTGCCTGAACAGATCCGCAGTAATGCCGATCTGGAAAAAATGGTAGACACCTCCGACGAGTGGATTGTCACTCGGACAGGCATTCATCAGCGTCGTATTGCGGCAGCGGATGAAACAGTTGCCACCATGGGATTCACTGCGGCGAAAAATGCACTGGAGATGGCAGGTATTGCGGCGACAGACATCGGTCTGATTATTGTCGCAACGACGTCTTCCTCACATGCGTTCCCAAGCTCAGCCTGTATGATCCAGCAACAGCTGGGTATTAAAGACTGTGCTGCATTTGATCTGGCTGCGGCTTGTGCGGGGTTTACCTACGCACTGAGCGTTGCTGATCAATATGTTAAAAGTGGAGCGGTCAGACATGCGCTGGTGATCGGGTCTGATACCTTGTCTCGCACCCTTGATCCGGAAGACCGCGGCACACTGATTTTATTCGGTGACGGCGCGGGGGCAGTGGTTATCGGACAAAGCGAGCAACCGGGGATTATTTCCACCCATCTGCATGCCGACGGAAGTTATGGACAGTTGCTGAGCCTGCCTTACCAGGATCGTGCTCATCAGGAAAGTGCAGCTTATCTCACCATGGCCGGTAACGAAGTTTTTAAAGTGGCAGTGACTGAACTGGCCCATATTGTTGATGAAACGCTGACGGCGAATAATATTGACCGTCAGGAACTTGACTGGCTGGTGCCACATCAGGCGAATTTACGGATCATCAATGCCACCGCCAGAAAGCTGGGGATGGGTATGGATAAAGTGGTTGTTACGCTGGATCGTCACGGAAATACCTCAGCGGCATCAGTACCGACAGCCCTGGATGAAGCAGTACGTGATGGCCGTATTCAGCCAGGACACTTAGTGCTGCTGGAAGCTTTTGGTGGTGGTTTCACCTGGGGTTCGGCGTTAGTTCGTTTTTGATTGACAGGAACTGGAAATGACACAATTTGCAATTGTATTCCCTGGTCAGGGTTCACAGACCGTTGGCATGCTGGCTGACCTGGCGGAACACTTTCCGTTAGTGCAGGAGACGTTTGCTGAGGCCTCCGCTGCACTGGGTTATGACTTATGGCAATTGGTCCAGCAGGGACCTGCTGAGGAACTGAATAAAACCTGGCAGACACAGCCGGCATTGCTGGCCGCGTCAGTGGCTATTTATCGTGTCTGGATACAGCAGGGCGGTAAAACACCTGAACTGCTGGCAGGACACAGCCTGGGTGAGTATTCCGCACTGGTCTGTGCCGGCGTGCTGGATTTTGCTGACGCCGTACGTCTGGTCGAATTACGCGGTAAACTGATGCAGGAAGCCGTTCCTGAGGGAACCGGCGCCATGCAGGCGATCATTGGCCTGGATGATGATGCTATCCGTAAAGTCTGTGAAGAAAGTGCTCAGGGCCAGGTTGTTTCTCCGGTAAACTTTAATTCACCCGGCCAGGTAGTTATTGCCGGTAATAAAGAAGCGGTTGAACGTGCCGGTGTTGCCTGTAAAGCTGCCGGTGCAAAACGTGCACTGCCCCTGCCGGTCAGCGTACCGTCACACTGTGCTCTAATGAAGCCGGCCGCCGATAAACTGGCAGTTGCGCTGGAAGAACTGACATTTAATACCCCGCAACTGCCGGTAGTTAATAATGTCGATGTACAATGTGAACAACAACCAGCGGCTATCCGTGATGCGCTGGTTCGTCAGCTTTACAGCCCGGTCCGCTGGACCGAGAGCGTGCAATTTATTGCTTCCCGTGGCGTCAGCCAGTTGGTGGAAGCGGGGCCTGGTAAAGTACTGACCGGGCTGACTAAGCGCATTGCCGACTCATTGACTGCGGTAGCAGTGAATGATGCAGCGTCGTTAAATGCGGCCCTGACACAAGAATAAGAGGATAATCATGGACTTCAATGGTAAAATTGCGCTGGTCACCGGTGCGAGCCGTGGAATTGGTAAAGCAATCGCTGAGAAACTGGCTGCCCATGGTGCAACAGTTATCGGTACCGCCACCAGTGATAAAGGTGCTGCTGATATCAGTGCTTATCTCGGAACCCACGGTAAGGGTATGGCCCTGAACGTGACTGATGTCGATTCTGTCGAGTCAGTATTAAAAAACATCCGTGCAGAATTTGGCGAAATTGATATTTTGGTGAATAATGCCGGGGTTACCCGTGATAATCTGTTAATGCGTATGAAAGATGACGAATGGCAGGATATCATGGAGACTAATCTGACCTCTGTGTTCAGACTGTCTAAAGCCGTATTGCGTGCTATGATGAAAAAACGCAGCGGAAGGATCATTACCATTGGTTCAGTTGTTGGAACAATGGGTAATGCGGGCCAGGCAAACTACGCGGCAGCAAAAGCGGGTTTGATTGGTTTTAGCAAATCACTGGCGCGCGAAGTTGCGTCACGTGGTATTACGGTAAACGTTGTGGCTCCGGGCTTTATTGAGACGGACATGACGCGAGCACTAAATGAAGAGCAGCGTGCCGGTATATTAGCAGAAGTTCCTGCGGGCCGTCTGGGTGGCCCCGGGGATATTGCTAATGCGGTTGCATTTTTGTCCTCTGATGAGGCGGGTTACATCACTGGTGAAACCCTCCATGTCAATGGCGGAATGTACATGGTCTGATAACTGCGAAATTTATTTGCTTTTTTTGTGCAATAAAATGCAAAATATAGCAAATCGTGGTTAGACCAGACTGGTTTTAGTTGCATCTTTTTCAACATTTTATACACTACGAAAACCGTCGCGAAAGCGAGTTTTGATAGGAAATTAAATAGTATGAGCGATATCGAACAACGCGTTAAGAAAATCATTGCTGAGCAGCTGGGTGTTAAAGAAGATGAAGTGATCAACTCTGCTTCTTTCGTAGAAGACCTGGGTGCCGATTCTCTTGACACCGTTGAGCTGGTGATGGCTCTGGAAGAAGAGTTTGATACTGAGATTCCAGACGAAGAAGCTGAAAAAATCACTACCGTTCAGGCAGCGATCGACTACATCAATAGCCACCAGGGCTAATGAATATTATCAGGCGGTCATTCGACCGCCTGAGTTTTATGTCCGCCCCACTTAGTGTTGTTTTTATCCCCCTCCCTGGAGGAGTAACGTGTCTAAGCGTCGTGTAGTTGTGACTGGTCTTGGCATGCTGTCTCCTGTCGGCAATACCGTAGAGTCTACCTGGAGTGCTCTCCTTGCCGGTCAGAGCGGCATCAGCATGATTGACCACTTTGATGCCAGTGCCTATGCAACACAGTTTGCCGGTCTGGTCAAAGATTTTAATTGTGACGATATCATCTCGCGTAAAGAACAACGCAAAATGGATATCTTCATTCAGTATGGAATAGCGGCGGGCGCTCAGGCGATGCAGGACTCAGGTCTGGTTGTCACTGAAGAAAATGCCCCGCGTATCGGCGCAGCTATCGGTTCCGGTATTGGCGGTCTGGGCTTAATTGAAGACAACTATGCTTCGTTAGCCAAAGGCGGTCCGCGTAAAATTAGTCCTTTTTTCGTCCCGTCGACCATTGTAAATATGGTGGCCGGACATCTGACCATTATGTATGGCCTGAAAGGTCCGAGTATCAGTATTGCCACTGCCTGTACTTCAGGGGTGCACAATATTGGTCATGCGGCCCGAATGATTGCCTATGATGATGCAGATGTCATGCTGGCGGGCGGCGCAGAAAAAGCCAGTACCCCGCTGGGTGTCGGTGGCTTTGGTGCTGCCAGGGCGCTTTCGACCCGTAACGATGACCCGCAGGGTGCAAGCCGCCCGTGGGATAAAGGTCGTGACGGTTTTGTACTGGGTGATGGCGCCGGGATCGTGGTGCTTGAAGAGTACGAACATGCGAAAAAGCGTGGCGCAAAAATCTATGCTGAATTAGTTGGTTTTGGTATGAGCAGCGATGCCTACCACATGACTTCACCACCGGAAAACGGTGCCGGGGCTGCTCAGGCAATGGTTAATGCCTTGCGTGATGCCGGACTGGCAGCAGAGCAGATTAGTTATATCAATGCACACGGTACTTCTACCCCGGCAGGTGATAAAGCTGAAGCTCAGGCTGTGAAGTCAGTGTTTGGTTCCGTGGCTGACAATGTGATGGTAAGTTCCACTAAGTCGATGACTGGTCACCTGTTGGGTGCCGCCGGGGCTGTGGAATCAATTTTCTCGGTCCTTGCTTTGCGGGATCAGGCAATACCACCGACCATCAATCTGGATAATCCGGATGAAGGCTGCGATCTGGACTTCGTGCCTCATACTGCCCGCCAGGTGAAGGGAATGGAATACGTATTATGTAATTCATTCGGTTTCGGTGGCACCAACGGCTCGGTGATTTTCCGTAAAATCTGATCCGTCGGTTATTCAGTCAGGCCCGCTAAGCGGGCCTTTTTTTTACCCGTGTGGGACGGGGTAATCTGTTCAGTCATCCCCCGGCGGCTGCTAAGCATAAGGAGAGGAAGATGATGCTGATTAATGGTACGCAATCTGACAGCGTACCGGCAAATGACCGCGGGCTACAGTTCGGTGACGGCTGTTTTACTACGGCACTGATCAGCCATGGTCAGGTGCTGCGCCTCGGGGATCACCTGCAAAGACTGCGTGAGGCCTGTGAACGGCTGGATATTCCCTGCACAGACTGGCAGCAAATGGCACAGGAAATGTCGGTGCTGGCGCGGGATAAAAAACGCGCTGTGCTGAAAGTTGTTATCAGCCGGGGGTCGGGCGGGCGGGGATATTCTGCTGCCGGCTGTCAGCAGCCACGACGTATTATTTCTGTGACTGATTACCCGCTGCATTATGACGACTGGCGTATTAATGGCATTACGCTGGCGACTTCGCCGTTACGTTTAGGACTTAATCCGGCACTGGCTGGTATTAAACATCTTAACCGTCTGGAGCAGGTAATGATCCGCCAGTTTATTGACCGTGCCGGTGTCGATGAAGCACTGGTGCTGGATTATCAGGGAAGGATTGTTGAATGCTGTACGGCCAATATTTTCTGGCGCTGTGGCGAAGAATTATTTACCCCGCGGGTGGACGCTGCCGGTGTGGACGGTACAATGCGGCGTTATCTTATTCGTATTCTGGCAGAGCAGGGATATGCTTGTCAGACGGTAGCCGAAGATGCCAGCATATTGCAGGCTGCTGACGAAATATTTATCTGTAATTCGTTAATGCCGGTGGTTCCGGTTATCAGGATTGATGACCGTACTTATCATGCCGGGGCACTGACGCGCAGACTTTCAGACATCTGTAACACACCAGGTTAAGCATGCAGAAAAAAATAAAATTTATACTGTCTTTAGCGGTTATCAGCGCTGCTGTCATTGGCGGAGGGCTCTGGAAGATCCGGCAACTGGCAGAATCACCGCTGCTGATTTCACAGCAAACGATTTATACCCTGCCTGCGGGTACCGGACGGCTGGGGCTGGAACAGCAGTTACAGCAACAACATATTATGCGTGACAGCGTCTGGTTTAGCTGGTTACTGAAAGCCGAACCGCAGCTGGCCAGCTTTAAAGCCGGTACCTACCGGCTGGAACCGGGAATGACGGTCCGCGGATTACTCGAGCTACTGGCCAGCGGTAAGGAAGCACAATTTCCGGTTCGTTTTATTGATGGTCAGCGGCTGAGTGAATGGCTGAACGTGCTGCGCAATGCCCCTTACCTGCGCCATGAACTGACTGATGACCAGCTTTCCAGCGTGGCTGCAGCCCTGAAATTGCCGGAGAAAGATCCTGAAGGCTGGTTTTATCCGGATACTTACCTGTATACCGCCCATATGAGCGATGTTTCTTTACTGACCCGTGCTCATCAGCGGATGGTAAAACTGGTTGATCAGGTATGGGAAGGCCGTGCGACGGATCTGCCTTACAAGGACAAGAATCAGCTGCTGACGATGGCTTCAATTATCGAAAAAGAGACAGCATTAAGCGATGAGCGGGAAAAAATCGCGTCTGTGTTCGTTAACCGCCTACGGCTGGGAATGAAATTACAGACTGACCCGACGGTGATTTATGGTATGGGTGATCTTTATCGCGGAACACTGACTCGCAAGGATCTTGAAACCCCCACGGCTTATAATACATATGTGATCCCGGCACTGCCGCCGGGGCCGATTGCTATCCCCGGTAAAGCATCATTACTGGCTGCCGCGCATCCGGTTACCAGTAACTATTTGTATTTTGTAGCCAATGGCAGTGGCGGGCATACCTTCAGTAGTACGCTGGCTGCCCATAACCGTGCAGTACAGGCGTGGCGCACCCTGCAAGATAAAGCGCCAGACAGCCGTCAGGCCAGGGAAGTACAGGAAAAGAAAACGACCAATGAAAAGTAAATTTATTGTTATTGAAGGGCTGGAAGGAGCGGGGAAAACCACCGCCCGTGAACGACTGCTGGAGGTCCTGCAACAACAGGGGATTACTGATGTCGTATTTACCCGAGAGCCGGGCGGTACGCCGCTGGCTGAAAAACTGCGGACCCTGATAAAACAGGGCGTCAGTGGTGAGCAGGTCACGGACAAAGCCGAATTACTGATGCTGTACGCCGCCAGAGTTCAGTTAGTCGACACAGTGATCAAACCGGCACTCAGCCGCGGGGCATGGGTGATAGGCGACCGGCATGATCTCTCTTCACGCGCTTATCAGGGCGGCGGGCGCGGCTTTGATGACCAGCTGATGAATACGTTACGTCAGGCGGTACTGGGTGATTTTAAACCTGATCTTACCCTGTATCTTGATGTTGCGCCGGAGACGGGTCTGGCCCGTGCCCGCAGTCGTGGCGAGCTTGATCGTATTGAACAGGAGTCACTGGATTTTTTCCATCGTACCCGTGCCCGTTATCTGCAAATTGCCGCTGAAGATTCGACAATCCTGACGATTGATGCCAACGGCACACCACAACAGGTCAGTGCGGCGCTGACGGAAACTCTCGGTCGCTGGCTGGCGGAAAACCGCTGATGGAATGGTATCCGTGGCTGAACAGCACTTATAAAAATATCATCAGTCAGCACCAGGCTGGCCGCGGACATCATGCGCTGCTGATTCAGGCCTTGCCGGGAATGGGTGACAGCGCGCTGGTATGGGGCGTTTCTCGCTGGCTGATGTGCAGCCAGCCGGCAGGTGTAAAAAGCTGTGGTCAGTGCCACGGCTGTCAGTTAATGACTGCTCATAATCACCCTGACTGGTATTCGTTAACTGCCGAGAAAGGTAAGTCTTCCCTGGGGGTGGACGCTATCCGCCAGGTGACGGATAAGCTTTATCATTTTGCTCAGCAGGGAGGCGCAAAGGTTATTTATATTCCGTATGCCGAACAACTGACCGAAGCCGCAGCCAATGCCCTGTTGAAAACACTGGAAGAGCCGCCGGCGGATTGCTGGTTTTTCCTGTGTTCCCGGCAGCCTTCAGCATTACCGGCCACGCTGCGCAGCCGATGTATGACCCTGACGCTACCGGTGCCCGCTGAACAGCACAGTCTGCAATGGCTGGCTGCGCAAACTTCACAACCGCAGGATAATTTGCTGACAGCCTTACGGTTGGCGGGGGGTGCCCCTGCGGCGGCTCTGGAGATGTTTACCGGAAATCAGTGGGAGCAACGCAGTAAATTGTGCCAGGGGCTGGGGACTTCACTGCCGGATAACTGCCTGGCATTACTGCCGCTGCTAAACCATGAGGACGTGGCGTTACGGATCCACTGGCTGATGGCACTGTTGCTGGACAGTGTGAAATATCACCAACAGAACCTGCGCTGGATAACCAATATTGATCAACAGCCACTGGTCGCCAGGCTGGCAGAAATAATCAGCTTACCGGCCTTACATCAAAGCCTTTCACGGTGGATGCAGTGCCGTCACCATCTCCTGGAAACCCCCGCCGTAAATCATGAATTGTTAGTCACCGAAGCTTTGCTCGACTGGGAACAGATGTTCCGGGCGGGCTGACTGAGTTTTGAATAAGCAGAGAGTAAATTATGTTTTTAGTCGATTCCCATTGTCACCTTGATTGTCTGGATTATGAAAATGAGCACCGTAATCTGGACGATGTTATCAATAAAGCCGCCGGGCGTGATGTCCGGTTTATGCTGGCCGTGGCAACGACTCTGCAGGGTTTTAGCGGGCTAAAAGCACTGGTCAGTGATCGCCCGGAGATAGCGCTGTCATGCGGCGTACATCCGTTAAATATGGAACAGCCTTATGAACAGGCAACGTTGCTGGAACTGGCATCTGACCCGCGTGTTGTGGCACTCGGGGAAACCGGACTGGACTATTTTTACCAGAAAGAAGCTGCACAGCAGCAGCAACAGCAGCAGTCTTTCCGGCAGCATATCCGCGTTGGCCGGCAGTTAAATAAACCGGTTATCGTTCATACCCGTGATGCGCGGGAAGATACCCTGGCGCTGTTACGTGAAGAAAAAGTCGAAGAGTGTGGCGGTGTGCTGCATTGCTTCACGGAAGACAAAGAAACTGCAGCCAGATTACTGGATATGGGCTTCTTTATTTCATTTTCCGGGATTGTGACTTTCCGCAATGCGGAACAGTTACGTGAAGCTGCGCGTTATGTGCCACTGGACCGGATTCTGGTTGAGACGGATTCGCCTTACCTTGCCCCTGTACCGCACCGCGGCAAACAAAATCAGCCGGCATTTACCCGCGATGTCGCCGATTTTATTGCGGAACTGAAAGGGGTCGATATTGAAACCCTGGCACAACAGACCACCGCTAACTTCTGTCAACTATTTCATATTCCGATGGAACAACTGGGTGCCTGATGTTTAAGCGCGGCCGGAAACCGCAGGGATGCTGTGTGCGGAAATAATCCGGCGGTTCAGGGGGGGAAATCGTCGCCCGCACAGGCCGGGCCGAAGATAACATCCCCCGTGACCCGGGATAAAGCACCAGAAAAGCCCGGGCCGGCAGTCAGGTCATCACATTTTGATGGCCTTCTGCTGAATGAATAATGTAAAGTCACACAATTACTTATCCCGGATTCTGTGGCACCTTATGGTTAAGCCGCGAACCCGCAGTCTGATACGGCACCAAAAACAATCAGGAATTTAGCGTATGGCCGAAGAAACTATTTTCAGTAAAATCATCCGTCGGGAAATCCCTGCAGATATCGTCTACCAGGACGAACTGGTCACAGCATTTCGTGATATTTCGCCACAGGCACCTGCCCATATTCTGATTATCCCTAACCAGTTAATCCCCACGGTTAACGACCTGAGTGCCGAACATGAACCGGCACTGGGCAGGATGATGACAGTGGCAGCGAAGATTGCCAAGCAGGAAGGTATTGATGAAGACGGTTATCGTTTAATCATTAACTGCAACCGGCATGGCGGGCAGGAAGTTTATCATATCCATATGCATCTGGTCGGTGGCCGTGCGCTGGGGCCGATGTTATCCCGGTAATGTTGCGGAGAGCTCAGATGCGCCTTGCTGTATTGTCTATTCCTTTGTTGTTGTTACTGTCCGCCTGTAGCAGCAGCCAGCCACAGATCAGTATTTCACAGCCTCTGGTCATGGAATCCGATGTGTTGTCTGCCGGTATTACTACCGACGGACCGGTGGTCAGAAGTGACAGTGGTCAGCAAAAAGCCACCGTTATTTTGTATAATGATCGTGACGTCCCGGTAACGCTGCACTATCGTTATTTTTGGTATGATGACAAAGGACTGGAAATTCTGCCGGAACAGACAGCTGAAACCGTGGTTGTGCCTGCACACCAGAGCCGTGAGGCAGTGTCCTGGTCAGGAAATCTGAGTGCAAGTCAGGTACGTGTGTCCCTTTATCTCTGAGGATGTTCAAGTGATTCGCAGCATAAAATTCAGTATTCCGTTGTTTTTTGCGTTTGTTTTATCGGGTTGTATGGTTAATCAGTCACAGAAACCGGCTCCGGTGGAACAGGCTCCGCAACCGGTACAACCTGCGCCGATCGGAGCTCCTCAGCAGACAACGCCGCCGCCGATGAGCCAGCCTCAGCCGGTCCCTGAACCACCGAAACTCAAAACGATTGACTGGCAGGGCAGTATTCCGCCGCTGGTAAATAAAATGATGAATACTCCCGGAATCACCCCGGGCAGTGTTTTACTGGTGGACCGCCTGAAAAACAATACCAACGGCGCTATTCAGAGCGCTAATGCCGACCTTGCTATTCATAATGCATTGCAGAGCAACAGCAAGTTTACCCTGATTACAGCCGAACAACTCAGCCAGGCCAAACAGGCACTGGGGCTGTCCCCGCAAGACAGCCTTAATTCACGGGGTAAAGCGATAGGCCTGGCGCGTAATCTGAATGCACAGTATGTGTTGTACAGTACTGCCCGCGGAGATGCCAAAGCACCACAGTTACAAATGCAACTGATGCTGGTGCAGACCGGCGAAATCGTCTGGACCGGCAGTGCCAGCGTCACTGACTGATCCCTCGCTGTTACAGCTTGTCCGACAATACCAACCGGCAGAATTTTCTGCCGGTTGTTTTTTTCCGTTGCCCGGGCTGAGTGGCCATTCAGTAAAGGTGATTCTGCCTTCGGCAACGCTGGTGGCTCGTCAGCAGCCGTTACAGCCGCTGCCTTTCGTCAATCGCCGGCGTGAATACCGGATCCTTAAAAAACTGTCAGCCTCGGGGCTGGTGGCGGCCCCGCTGGGGGTGAATTCCCGCTGGTTATTATCAGCCTGGCAGCCGGGGGAAGTGTTCAGCCCGCAGCAGTTTTCGCAGCAATACCGGCAAATCTGCCGGACGCTGTTACATCTGCACCGGCAGCCACTGACCGGCTACCCGGTATCGGTATCTGTATTACTGGAGCAGTACTGGCAGCTGTGCCGGCAGCGGACCCACCACTGGCTGAAACACTGGCAGCGTTTACAGTTGCGGGGTGAGCCGGCACCATTACGGCTGGCACCGCTGCATATGGATATCCATGCGGGTAACCTGCTTTCGGACCGTGAAGGCTGCCATTTTATTGACTGGGAATATGCTGCAGATGGCGATATAGCCATTGATCTGGCAATTATTTGTCTGAATGATCCACAATATGAAATGCGCTGGATAACCGCCTATGCACAGGCTGCGGCTGTGGATCGGCAGCTGCTGCAACGTCAGGTACAGCGCTGGAAACCATGGCTGAAGTTACTGATGGCCTGCTGGTATCAGTTGCGTGCAGAACAAACGGCCAGCCCGCAGATGAACACACTTGCCCGTCAGAGCTGGCAAGATTTATAACTTTCTAACCCCTGCTGTCGAGCAGGGATACAGGGACTGCACTATGACAACATCTCTCCCCGGCCCGCTGATGCTGGATGTGGAAGGCTATGAGCTGGACAGCGAAGAACGCGAATTACTGCACCACCCTCTGACCGGTGGTGTGATCCTGTTCAGCCGTAACTATCATGATCCTTCACAACTGGCGGAACTGGTACGCCAGATTCGGGCTGCATCTCATACGCGGCTGGTGGTGGCAGTGGATCAGGAAGGGGGCAGGGTACAGCGCTTCAGGGACGGATTTACTGAACTGCCGGCGATGCAGTCATTTGCGGCACTGGCTGACAGCCTGCAGCAAGCCGGAGAATGGGCCAGAGAAGCTGGCTGGCAGATGGCTGCTGAAATGACCGCACTGGATATTGATATCAGTTTTGCCCCGGTACTGGATATCGGACATATCAGTGCAGCTATCGGTGATCGTTCTTTTCATGATAATCCGGGAATTGCCCTGCCGGTTGCCGCGCAGTTTATTGCCGGCATGCATGAAGCAGGGATGAAAACCACCGGCAAGCACTTCCCGGGACACGGTGCGGTTCAGGCTGATTCCCATAAAGAAACACCGATAGATTTACGTGATGCTGAAACCTTACGCGAACAGGATATGGCGATTTTCAGTCAGCTGATCCGCGAACAACAGCTGGATGCGGTAATGCCTGCCCATGTGGTCTATCCGGCACTGGATCCGTTACCCGCCAGCGGCTCTCCCTACTGGCTGAAAACTGTTTTACGTCAGGAACTGGGGTTCGGCGGGGTTATTTTTTCAGATGACCTGTCGATGGAAGGTGCAGCGATCATGGGCAGCTATACTGAACGTGCACAGCAGTCGTTATCTGCCGGGTGCGATGTCATTCTGGCATGTAACAACCGTGCAGGGGTGATCAGTATTCTGGATAATCTTCCGTTGTCGCAGGCAGAACGCCTGACCCGGCTGTATCATCATGGGCAGAAGGGATATTCCCGCCTGCAACAACATCGCCGCTGGAAAGACAATCAGCGTCAGTTACCGCAATTACAACAGTCCTGGCTGGAGAAAAAACGGGCAGGTTAATCACGCTCCCCTCTGCCAGAGCGTTCCGGCAGAGGGGCAGTAAATATTTAAATATCTTATTGGTTATAGTTTTTATACCACTCCACTGCTTATGGGTATTATGCCCGTATTGTTGATCGGAAATTTTCCCCGCCTGCTGCCAGTTTGATCCGGATCATTTTAATAGGAACAGATTACCCTGACGTGTTATTCTCAAATCAGTGACTCTTTATCGAGTATAACCCTATGTTAGCAAAGGTTATATTAACCTTTTGTTAACTATCAGCTCATAAATCAGGGGGTTTGGTTGACTACTTCTGTGCAAAAAATAATCATAGTGGGTGGCGGTGCTGGCGGTCTGGAACTGGCAACTCAACTGGGCAACAAACTTGGCAAACATAAGAAAGCTGAGATTACACTGGTGGATCGTAATCAGACTCACTTATGGAAGCCATTACTGCATGAAATTGCTGCCGGTTCGATGGATGAAGGTATTGATGCACTGAGTTATCTGGCTCATGCCCGCAATCACCATTTCCGGTTCCAGCTGGGGACCCTGACGGATATCGATCGTGATACCAAAACCCTGCGGCTGGCCGAAATCCGCGATGAACAGGGTAATCTGTTAGTCCCGGAACGCAGCCTTGGCTATGATACCCTGGTGATGGCGCTGGGCAGTTCTTCTAACGATTTCGGGACGCCTGGCGTAAAAGATAACTGTATTTTCCTCGATAATCCCCATCAGGCGCGGCGTTTCCATAACGAAATGCTCAATCTGTTCCTCAAATATACTTCCGGCCAGCAGCCACAGCAGAAAGTGAATATCGCGATTGTCGGTGGTGGCGCAACCGGGGTCGAATTGTCGGCAGAGCTGTATAATGCCGTAAAAGAATTGCACAGTTATGGCTACGAATCACTGAATAATGATGCCCTGAATGTGACACTGGTGGAAGCCGGGGAACGTATCCTGCCGGCGTTACCGGCCCGTATTTCAGCGGCTGCCGAGCTGGAGCTGACCAAACTGGGTGTCAGGGTTCTGACCCGCACCATGGTGACCAGTGCTGATCCTGAAGGGTTACACACTAAATCCGGTGAACTGATCAATGCCGACCTGATGGTATGGGCTGCAGGTATCAAAGCCCCGGACTTTATCAAAGATATTGGCGGGCTGGAAACCAACCGGATTAACCAGCTGGTGGTAACCCCTGAACTGCAGACCACCCGCGATCAGGATATTTATGCGATCGGTGACTGTGCATCCTGCGCGTTACCGGAAGGCGGTTTTGTGCCTCCGCGCGCCCAGTCAGCCCATCAGATGGCTTCCTGTGTACTGCACAATATTCTGGCCCGCCGTAAAGGTAAAGCACAGCAAGCTTATATCTATAAAGATCACGGTTCTCTGGTTTCTCTGTCACGTTTTTCCACGGTCGGCAGCCTGATGGGGAACCTGATGCGTGGCTCGATGATGGTGGAAGGGCGGATTGCGCGGATGGTGTATATTTCACTGTATCGTATGCACCAGATTGCCCTGCATGGCTATTTCAAAACCTTACTGATGATGCTGTCCGGCAGTATTAATCGTGTTATCAGACCAAAACTGAAACTGCACTGAGTTTTTGTCCCCATCCCCGGCGATGATCCTGCCGGGGATTTCTAAGAAGCTTCTCAAAATACCCTTCAGGATCATGTTCAGTGTTTTTTTTCCATTTGTCTGATAGTCCCTGAAACCGGCTTTTGCGACACTGCCGCCACCAAACGAGGCACGCATGCCATCAGTCAGTCACTGGCAGGCAATGGCTGGTGCGTGGTTATCAGATCAATCAGGAGGAAACCTGTGAATAAATCATTAGTAGCAGGCGTAGGTATAGGGATTGTTGCGGCACTGGGTATTGCGTCAGTGGCAGGGGTGAATGTATTGCACCGCGGGCCGGAATACGCGCAAGTGCTTTCTGCTACGCCGATCCGTGAAGTGACTAAAAATCCGCGTCAGGAGTGTCATGATGTCAGTGTGGTCCATCGCCGTGCGGTTCAGGATGAAAACCGGCTGACAGGTTCATTACTCGGCGCTGTCGCCGGTGGTGTGCTGGGGCATCAGTTTGGTGGCGGACGCGGGCGCAGCGTGGCTACGGTCGCCGGGGCGCTGGCGGGGGGCTATGCCGGCAACCAGGCACAGGAAGGGTTACAGAACCGTGATACTTACACCACCACTCATCAGCAGTGTAAAACGGTGTATGACAAACAGGAAAAAACGCTCGGTTATGATGTTACCTATAAAATAGGCGATCAACAGGGGAAAATCCGGATGGATAAAGCCCCCGGCGAACGTATTCCGCTGGATAATAATGGTCAGCTGGTTATCGGTACTGCCGGCAGCTGATATTCAGCAGACCTCCCCCGCATCTGCGAGGGAGGTCTGGTTCAGACCCGGTGCTCCTGCATCTGTTGCAGCAGCCGGGTGACCCATTCAATACGCTGTTTCCTTTCTGCCAAATCCACACTGAAGCGCAGTTTTACCGGGCCTTCCAGCTTCCAGTGCTGAGGATCACTCTGTAATAAGCCGATCAGCCACAGGGGATCGACGTGATTCTTTTCGGCAAACTCAATATAGCCGCCTTTCTCACTGGCTTCGATTTTCCGGATACCGATACTGCCGGCCTGCAGACGCAGCAGGGCGATATCCAGTAAATTTCGGGCCGGATCCGGCAACAGTCCGAAACGGTCGATTAACTCCACCCTGAGTTCCTCGATTTCGCTTTCGCTGGCAGCACTGGCGATCCTTTTATAGAAAGAGAGGCGCGTATTGACGTCCGGCATATAATCATCCGGCAGCAATGACGGCATACGTAATTCGACCTCCGTTTGCTGGCTGGTTAAATCTTCCAGAGAAGGTTCACGGCCTGCTTTTAATGCTTCGACGGCATTTTCCAGCAGTTCCATATACAGGGTAAAACCAAGGGTCTCCATCTGACCGCTCTGACCTTCACCCAGCAGCTCCCCGGCACCGCGAATTTCCAGATCATGGGTTGCCAGTGCAAATCCGGCTCCCAGATCTTCCAGAGAAGCGATGGCCTCCAGCCGCTTAGCGGCGTCGGTCGTCATGGCTTTCGGGTGCGGGGTCAGTAACCAGGCATAGGCCTGATGATGGGAGCGTCCGACACGTCCGCGTAACTGATGCAACTGTGCCAGACCAAAATGGTCAGCGCGTTCAATAATAATAGTATTGGCACTTGGGATGTCGATTCCGGTTTCAATGATGGTGGTACAGACCAGCACATTAAAACGCTGATGATGGAAATCATTCATCACCCGTTCCAGTTCCCGCTCGCGCATTTGTCCGTGGCCTATGCCGATTCTGGCCTCAGGGACCAGGGTTGCCAGACGTTCTGCGGCTTTGCTGATATTCTCGACGTCGTTATAGAGATAATAGACCTGTCCGCCCCGCAGAGTTTCCCTGAGAATGGCCTCACGAACCACCAGCTCATCATATTCACGGACAAAGGTTTTCACCGCCAGCCGCCGGGCGGGCGGGGTGGCAATAATGGACAAATCACGCATGCCGCTCATCGCCATATTCAGCGTTCGCGGGATCGGGGTAGCGGTTAATGTCAGAATATCAACATCGGCCCGCATTGATTTGATCCGTTCTTTATGCCGTACCCCGAAGCGGTGTTCTTCATCAACGATCAGCAGCCCCAGGTCATGCCATTGCAGGTCACTCATCAGTAACTTATGGGTACCGATCAGAATATCCACTTTGCCCTCTGCGGCGTCGCGCAGGACCTGATTTTGCTCTTTGGTGGTACGGAACCGGGACAGCATTTCAATACGAACAGGCCAGTCGGCAAAGCGGTCACGGAAATTATCGAAATGCTGTTGTGCCAGCAGAGTGGTCGGCACTAGCACGGCGACTTGTTTGTGGTTTTCTACCGCCAGAAAAGCCGCACGCATTGCCACTTCAGTTTTACCGAAGCCGACATCACCACACACCAGACGATCCATGGCTAACGGCTGGCACATATCACTCAGCACAGCATTAATTGCCTGTGCCTGGTCCGGGGTCGTATCGTAGGGGAAACTCTCACAAAACTTCTGATACATATCACGGTTATGCTGAAAGGCGTAACCGTGTTTTGCCGCCCGCTGGGCATAGATATCCAGCAACTCTGCGGCGACATCACGTACTTTTCCTGCGGCTTTTTGTCGTGCCCGGTTCCAGCTGTCGCTGCCCAGACGGTGCAGCGGCGCATTTTCTTCGGCTCCGCCGGCATAACGGCTGATCAGGTGCAGAGAAGACACCGGGACATACAGGCTGGCGTCACCGGCGTAGGTGAGCATCAGATATTCGGCTTTGACACCGCCGGTTTCCAGGGTGGTCAGCCCGGCATACCGGCCAACACCGTGTTCCAGGTGCACTACCGGCTGGCCCGGGTGCAGTTCGGCAAGGTTGCGGATCAGTACGTCCGGGTTGATCGTTTTACGGTTATCCTGACGTCGACGGGCCACCCGTTCGCCGAGTAAGTCCGTTTCACAAATCAGTGCCAGCCCGCGGGCATGGTCGATAAAACCGTGTTCGGCAGGGCCGGTCATCAGAAAGTAGCCACTCTCCCCGGCCTGACTGAGTTTGGTGATTTCTGCCGGACGGATTTTAATTTTACTCAGCTGTTCCTGCAGTCGTTCGCGACGGCCCTGGCTTTCCACGGAGAAGACAATCGCCCCCTCGAATGTTTCGCAAAACTTGCGCAATGCCTCCAGCGGATTTTTCGCCTGTGACTGCAGCCGGATATCCGGTAACGGGCGGTAACTGAGATTAGTATTCGCCGCTTTTTCGGGTAATTCCGTGGCAGATAAACGGATCAGCGGCCAGTTTTTCAGTGCAGACATCAGGGGGTCCGGTGCCAGCCACAGGCTGTCCGGAGGCAGCAGGGGCCGCAAAGGGTCGACCCGCCGGTTTTGATAGCGTTGCTGTGTATCCTGCCAGAAACGATCACCGGCAGTTTTGATATCACAGCTGCTCAGCAGCAGGGTATTGACCGGAAGATAGTCGAACAGTGGCTGTAGCGGCGTCGAAAAAAACAGTGGCTGCCAGTATTCAATACCCGTCGGTAACGACCCTTTACTGACCTGCTGGTAGATATGGCCGGGGTCACGTAACACATCAAAATGTTCACGCCACTGGCTGCGGAACAGTTCAATCGACTGTTTATCGGTGGGGAATTCATGGGCCGGCAACAGACTGATGGCCGCGACAGCATCCAGTGTCCGCTGGCTGTCAACATCAAACAAACGCAGGCTGTCAATTTCGTCATCAAAAAAGTCTATCCGGTAAGGCTGCTCACTGCCCATCGGGAACAGGTCAAGTAAGGCACCGCGGATAGCATATTCCCCGTGCTCCATCACCTGATCAACATGACGGTAGCCTGCCTGGTCAAGCTGTTCACGTAACAGGTCGCGGGATACTTTCTGACCACGTTTCATTAACAACGCGTGGCCTTGCAGAAACGGATGAGGGCAGACCCGTTGCATCAGTGTATTGACCGGCAGGATCAGTATCCCGCGCTCCATTGATGGCAAGTGGTACAGGGTTGATAACCTGGCCGAAATAATATCCTGATGAGGAGAGAAACTGTCATAGGGAAGGGTTTCCCAGTCAGGCAAATGACTGACAGGCAGGGCCGTAAACTGGCGGATTTCATCCTGTAAATGCAGAGCTGACTGCATATCACTGGTAATTAAAAGTAACGGACCTGAATGGCGTTCTGCAATCTCTGCGCATCCGGCAGCCATCGCGGCACCTGTCAGCTGGCCCAGTTGGCGGTGGTCGCCGGCATTGACTGGCAGGGAGTAATTTGTCTTATCTGACATGGGGGATGATCATTCTCTCCGAATTTTCCAGACGGCTATGATTTCACATAAATACTTATGGATCATCTGCCGTGACGAATTTTCCTTTTTATTAAAGGATTAAAGCAAATTATGTTCATGGCGGCCTTTTTTCAACCCGGCGCGGCGAAAAAACAGGCACTGCCGGCTGTTTTTTCGCCATTACCTGCTGTTATCAGATAACTTTACCCGTCAATCATCTGCGCAAAGGTTTCCTTCACCGGCTGGCTCCTTTATCATCCGGTTACTGAATTTCAGGCAACCGTCCGGGACCGATTTCATGTACCAACCCGTAGCTCTGTTTATTGGTCTGCGTTATATGCGTGGCCGTGCATCTGACCGTTTTGGTCGTTTTGTTTCCTGGCTCTCTGCGATTGGCATTACGCTGGGGGTACTGGCATTAGTGACTGTACTGTCGGTAATGAATGGTTTTGAGCGGCAACTGGAGGGAAATATTCTCGGGCTTATGCCTCAGGCGCTGGTGACCAGTGACAGCGGCAGTATTAACCCGCAACAAATACCGGCAGACAGCCTTGATCTGCAAGGGGTAGCACGGATAGCCCCTCTGACCACCGCGGATGTCGTGCTGCAAAGTGCCCGCAGTGTATCGGTGGCCGTTATGCTGGGAATTAATCCTGATGAAAAAGATCCGCTGTTGCCTTATCTGATTAACGGATCCGCCAGCAAGCTTCAGCCCGGCAGTTACCGCGTTATCCTGGGCGAACAACTGGCCAGCCAGCTGGGGGTGCATACGGGGGATACCCTGCGTCTGATGGTACCCTCCGTCAGCCAGTTTACCCCGGTTGGCCGTGTGCCGAGTGAACGTATTTTCACCGTGGCCGGAACCTATGCGGCAGACAGTGAAGTGGACAGTTATCAGATTCTGGTCAACCAGCAGGATGCATCCCGCGTGATGCATTATCCGCAGGGCAATATTACCGGCTGGCGTTTATGGCTGGATCACCCGCTGGATGTTGACAGCCTCAGCCAGCAAACCCTCGCCCCGGGGTTACAGTGGAAAGACTGGCGTGAACGCAAAGGCGACTTATTCCAGGCCGTCCGGATGGAAAAAAATATGATGGGTCTGTTGCTGAGCCTGATCGTTGCCGTTGCTGCATTTAATATCGTGACGTCTCTCGGGCTGCTGATTATGGAAAAACAGGGCGAAGTCGCGATTCTGCAAACCCTGGGACTGACCCATGGTCAGATTATGGCCGTATTTATGGTTCAGGGAGCCAGTGCCGGTATGGCCGGTGCTTTACTGGGGACTTTGGGCGGTGTAGTACTGGCCAGCCAGCTGAACCATTTGTTGCCGGTGCTGGGTCTGTTTCTGGACGGGGCCGCATTGCCGGTAGATATTAATCCGCTGCAGGTGGTGTCAATTGCGGTTATCGCAATGATTGTTGCATTACTGGCGACCCTCTATCCTTCATGGCGCGCTGCCGCCGTTCAACCCGCCGAGGCATTACGTTATGAATAATCCGTTACTTCTGCAATGTGAGCAGCTATGCAAACGCTATCAGGAAGGCAGCGTACAGACCGATGTATTGAAAAATGTCTCTTTCACCCTGCAACCCGGCGAAATGACGGCAATTGTCGGCAGTTCCGGTTCAGGAAAGAGTACTCTGCTGCATTTACTGGGCGGTCTGGACTCGCCAACTTCCGGTGATGTGCTGTTTAAAGGGCAGTCACTGAATCAGATGTCATCGGCGGCGAAAGCTGAACTGCGTAACCGTGAACTGGGTTTTATTTACCAGTTTCACCATCTGTTACCGGACTTCTCCGCCCTGGAGAATGTGGCGATGCCGTTGCTGATTGGCAAAAGAAATAGCCGTGAAGCGTTACAACAGGCCGGCGAAATGCTTGATGCTGTTGGTCTGAAGGCCAGAGCGGCCCACCGTCCTGCTGAATTATCCGGTGGTGAACGTCAGCGGGTCGCTATTGCACGGGCACTGGTTAACCGGCCCAGTCTGGTGATGGCCGATGAACCGACAGGAAATCTGGATGCACGGAATGCTGATGCGATTTTTAAACTGCTGGGAGAGCTGAATCAGATGCAGGGCACGGCGTTTCTGGTGGTCACCCACGACCTGGCACTGGCAAAACGTCTGAACCGGCAGATGGAAATGCGTGACGGACAGTTAACGGCGGAAGTGACACTGACAGGAGCGTTGTGATGATGGGTCCGTTATCCCTGCAGCTGGCGTTGCGTTTTAGCCGCGGGCGTCGTCGTGGTGGTATGGTGTCGCTGATTTCGGTGATTTCGACGGTGGGTATTGCGCTCGGGGTCGCGGTACTGATCATCGGACTGAGTGCGATGAACGGTTTTGAGCGTCAGCTGAATGAGCGGATCCTCAGTGTTGTCCCCCACGGGGAGATTGAACCGGTTAACCAGCCGTTCAGCCAGTGGCAACAGCTGATCACTCCGATAGAAAAAGTCCCCGGAGTAGCCGCCGCCGCACCTTATATCAATTTCACCGGGCTGGTGGAAAGTGCCAGCAAACTGCAGGCACTGACAGTTAAAGGGGTCGACCCGCAGCAGGAGCCCCGTCTGAGTGCACTGCCACACTTTGTACAGGATAATGCCTGGGCTGAGTTTGGTGCCGGAAAACAACAGATTATCCTCGGCGGCGGCATTGCTAAAAGCCTGTCGGTGAAAAAGGGCGACTGGATAACCATCATGATCCCGAACAATGATGGTCAGAACCGGCTGCTGCAACCGCGGCGTATTCGTCTGCAGGTTGAGGGAATCCTGCAACTCAGCGGTATGCTTGATCATAGTCTGGCGCTGGTACCGCTGGCCGATGCACAGCAGTATCTGGGTATGGGAAGCAGTGTGACAGGGATTGCGCTGAAAATGACAGACCCGTTCCGCGCCGTAAAAGTTGTCAGGGCGGCCGGGGAAGTGACCCACAGTTATGTCTATATTCGTAACTGGATCAGTACTTATGGCTATATGTATCACGATATTCAGATGATCCGTGCCATTATGTATCTGGCGATGATCCTGGTGATAGGTGTAGCCTGCTTCAATATTGTTTCAACCCTAGTGATGGCGGTGAAAGACAAGAGCAGTGATATTGCAGTGCTGCGAACCCTCGGTGCGGACGATAAACTGATCCGCACTGTTTTTGTCTGGTATGGCCTGCTGGCGGGTATGGCGGGCAGTATTCTCGGCGTGATTGCGGGGGTGCTGGGGGCTCTTAATCTGACCGCGATTATCCGCAGCATCGAAAAAATGACCGGTCATCATTTTCTGTCGGGAGATATCTATTTTATTGATTTTCTGCCGTCAGAACTGCACTGGCTGGATGTCTGGTCGGTACTGGCTACCGCAATAGTACTCACTCTGCTTGCCAGCTGGTACCCTGCCCGTCGAGCCAGCCGGATAGACCCTGCCCGGGTGCTGAGCGGACAGTAATCTGCTGACACCGGCCGGTCGGAGCTTTCCGGCCTGCCGGTTAATTTCTGCCCCAGACCGGGCGATTGATGTCCTTCTGTTTCATCCGCGATAGCCGTCATTTTCCCTGCGGGGTTATGCTTTCTGCTGCACAGGGCAGAGTTGCCGGCTGCGGATCGCGTCGCTAAAAATCATGCTATGTAAAGCTCTGTCATGGATGGGTGGTTCAGAGTCATAAAGAAAACTGTTATCCTTTCCCCGGTAAGTGAGTAGTGCCGGGCACAGGCAGATCCCGCCCGGCCGGAGTTTTGCCGGCTCATGCTGCGTCTGGTATATGAAATTACCGGCCAGACTGACGCCGTAAATTATCAGTAAAGAGTACCAGAGGGATTTTTATGCGCACACCGCGGCGTCGTGTCCGGATTGCCCGTTACAGGAAACATAAACGCAAACTGCATCAGCGTCACCGGCAGTCTATCTTTGAATGTGATCGGGAGCAGCAGAACATGGCGAAGAACCGCTTGCCTAAAGTGGTTATCCTGACCGGGGCGGGAATTTCCGCCGAGTCAGGGATCCAGACTTTCCGTGCCAGCGACGGTCTGTGGGAAAATCATAAGGTTGAAGATGTGGCGACACCCGAAGGGTTCCGTCGCGCGCCCCGCCAGGTTCAGGAATTTTATAATCAGCGAAGGCAACAATTACATGCCCCGGAAATCGCCCCGAATAATGCCCATCTGGCCCTTGCCAGACTGGAAGCTGTGCTCGGGGATAATCTGCTGCTGGTGACTCAGAACATTGATAATCTGCATGAACGAGCAGGCAGCCAGCGTATTATACATATGCATGGTGAACTGTTGAAAGTACGCTGCCAGGAGAGCGGCCAGGTGGTTACCCGTACCGGTGATATCGGCGCTGACGAACGCTGTACCTGTTGCCAGTTTCCTTCACCCCTGCGTCCGCATATTGTCTGGTTCGGTGAAATGCCTCTCGACATGGAAAGAATTTACCAGGCGATTGCCGAAGCGAATATCTTTATAGCAATAGGCACTTCCGGGCATGTGTATCCGGCGGCCGGTTTTGTCCATGAAGCGACATTACAGGGGGCGCATACGGTTGAACTCAACCTTGAGCCAAGCCAGGTAAATAACGAATTTGCGGAGTGTCATTACGGACCGGCGACCAGACTGGTTCCGGAGTATATCAATGAATTACTGAGTCATCTGCATCAGTAAACAACCCCGGCGGTGGCCGGGGTTATGGTCCGTTACTGACCGGCTTTCAGTTTCTGAAACAGGGTTTCATAAAGCCGGCTGGTATCACCGACATCATCCTGCCATTCTCCCTGTTGCAGTACACTGGCTGGCGGGTACAGGGAGGGGTCATTGGCCACTGCAGCAGGCAACAACTTACGGGCGGCGAGGTTCGGGGTCGGGTAACCGATAGTCGTTGCCACTTTAGCTGCAATATCCGGACGCAGCAGGAAATTAATCAGTTTCATTGCCGCGGCTTTATGTCTGGCATTGACAGGGATAGATAAATTATCCATCCAGAAAATACCGCCTTCTTTTGGCCAGATAACCTGCAACGGGGTACCTGCCTGGCGTGCGACATAGGCAGAACCATTCCATACCATGCCGAGATTAACCTCGCCTTCCATAAACGGGTTACCGGGATTGTCTGAATTAAATGCCAGTACATTGGGCATCAGCTGTCGCAGTTGCTGATAGGCGGCTTCAATCTGCTGCGGGTCACGGCTATTTCCTGAGTATCCCAGCTTACGCAGTGCAATCTGGAACACTTCACGGGCATCATCAGTCAGTAAAAGACTTTGCCGGTACTGAGGCTTCCATAAATCGGCCCATGAAGTCACAGTGGCAGGGTTGATAGCATCAGAATTTACACCGATCGCTGTGGCTCCCCAGATATAGGGAATCGAATACTCGTTCTGCGGGTCGAAAGGTTTATTCAGCAGCGCCGGGTCGAGGTTAACAAAGTTTGACAGCTGCGAGTGGTCTATCTTTGCCAGCATCCCTTCTTTACGCATTTTGGCGACATAATAGGAAGAGGGGACAATCAGATCATAAGCGCCGTCTTTCCAGGTTTTTAGCTTGGCGTACATACTTTCGTTAGAATCGTAGGTCGAATAGATGACTTTAATCCCGGTTTCTTTGGTGAATTGCTCCAGCAAACCCTCCGGCACATATTCGGTCCAGTTATAGAAGTACAGTGTGTTGCTGTCATCGGCGCTGGCGGCTGACAGGCTGAATACTGCGGTGACAGCGGCCAGTAAAAAGGCTGACTTTTTCATATTATTCCCGAAACTGTATTAGTGTTTTTTTCTTGTCAGCCACTGGCTGCAGGCAACCAGAAGAAATGACATTCCAAGCAACAGAGTTGCCAGCGCATTCACTTCCGGAGAGATACCGACTTTAACCATCGAATATATTTTGAGTGGCAGAATTTCGAAGGCAGGGCCGGTGACAAAGGATGAAACCACCACATCGTCCATCGACAGGGTAAAGCTCAGCAGCCAGCCTGCGGCAATCGCCGGAAGAGCGATAGGAAAGATGATGCGCCTTAAGATTGTCAGCTCACTGGCACCCAAATCTTTCGCCGCTTCAAGCATACGAATATCAAAGCCCTGTAACCGTGAAAATACCGTAATCACCACAAACGGCAGACAGAAGGTAATATGTGAGATCAGCAGAGTCCAGAAACCGAGGGAAATTCCCAGCAGCATAAATAAGATCAGCAGAGAAATCGCCATCACAATATCCGGCGACATCATCACTATAAACAGCATACCGTTAACCAGTGGTTTGCCGCGAAACCGGTACTGGTAAAGAGCAACGGCGGTCAGACTGCCGAGCAGTGTGGCACAGGTGGCGGAAATGCCCCCCAGTAATAGTGAGTGCTGTGCTGCCTGCAACAGACTGTCGTTATTCAGCAGAGTCTGATACCAGAGGGTTGTCCATCCCTGCCAGTGAATACCAAACCTGGACTGATTAAAGGAATTGATGACTAAAATGGCAATCGGGATATAAAACCAGGCATAGATCACCGACATAAAGCCGTTACGAAGCCAGCGCATCAGCATATTGCACTCCCGTAACCGGCGTTATCAGCGTGAAAATGGCGGAGGGAAAGCCCCGTTATCAGATATGTTTTAACCACTCGTGTATTGCCTCACCTGCCTTGATACAGTGCGTATATTCATCTGTGTATTTAATAAGGCCGCGAATTCTACACGATTTCAGCGTAAAGCACGATCAGTACCGGCAGATACGCCTGCAAATAAACTTTGCAGGACGTATAGGGGTCAGTGATCGGTTATCCGGGGAACAGGATAGGGAAAACGGGCGGTAAATATAATCACGGCACCTGTTTCTGTCAGAGTGACGTCACGGAACAGTTGTCTGAGCTGACCTTCAAGGACACTGGCAGAATCCTGGTAATTAGTGAAAATACCTTTACGGTTCATTATGTTCATCAGTAACCGGCCAAACAGATTATGTCGCTGGCGTTCACCGCTAATGGTGGTGCCGAACAGAATACCGTCAGCGCTGAGCGCGCGGGTGACATTTTTCAGGGCAGTAAATTTATCGTCAGCTGAGCCGTTAAGACAATGCAGCACGTAGTACAGTGCCACCGAATTAAATTTGTGCTGCAGCTTTTCCGGTAAGGGCAGGAATATATCATGTTGTACTGTCGCCGTGACACGGGCAGGGCCAATACGGCGTTCAGCCTGTTTCAGACATTCAGGATTGAGGTCCAGCAGAGTCAGCTGACTGATGTTCATACAATGACGCGGGTAATAACCGGTGCCGGTACCGATATCGAGATGTCTGGAAGAAAGATGACGACGGTAAAACGGTAATTGTATTTCCGGGGTGGAGCAACGCCAGGCAAAGCGATTGGCGACCGACATTACCCACCAGTTATATAAGCGCAGTGATACGCTGTTATAGACTCGAATTCCGGGCTGGCTATCCATGTTAATCACTCCCTGTGATCCGGTAATAAGATAAATACTGATTTAAATTATATGAAAGGAAAAACAGGCCAGGGTTATCTCCTGACAGCCGTGGCCTGTCAACTTTAGCAGTATTAATCACCAATCCCAATCATTTTCTTGTTTATAATCCGCGCAGAACGCCGGTAAAACAGCAGCATAAGTCCCATCAGTACCGTCATAATCACACTGGTCGCTGCGCCGAATGGCCAGTCACGCAGTGACAGGAACTGGGTTTTAATAATATTACCGATCAGTAAGTTTTTTGCCCCGCCCATCAGGTCTGAAACATAGAACATCCCCATTGCCGGAATAAAAACCAGCAGACAGCCGGCAATAATTCCCGGCAGGGTCAGGGGCAGAATAATCCGCCAGAATCTTTGCCATTTGCCGGCACCCAGATCACGTGCGGCTTCGAGGCAGGGTTTATCCAGTTTCTCCAGACTGGAATACACCGGCATAACCATAAAAGGCAGTAAAATATACACCAGACCGAGGATCACCGCTTCCGGGGTATACATAATACGCAACGGCTTATCGGTGATACCCGACCAGAGCAGCGCATTGTTTAACCAGCCACGGGTACTGAGGAATATCTTCAGGCCATAAATCCTGATAAGTGAATTGGTCCAGAACGGTACAATCAACAGAAATAACATCACCGGCCGCCAGCGCTGTGGCAGAAGAGTCAGACACCAGGCAAACGGATAGCCGAGCAACAGACTGCACAGGGTGGCAATAAACGCCATATTCAGCGAATGCAGTAACACGTCCAGATATAACGGGTCTGCCAGCCGGCGATAGTTATCCAGTGTCAGTACCGCGCTGATAAAATGATTATCATCACGGGTCAGGAAACTGGCGGCGATGATCATCAGGTTAGGGGCCAGCACAAACAGTACCAGCCAGCCGCTGATCAGACCGACCACCAGCGTCTGAAAGGGATTACGCATCAGCTTCATAGGGTAATACTACCTCTCGCTGTGCTATCCAGCGGACAGATACTTTCTGGTTCAGGGCAAAGTCCGTCGCCGGGTCATTACTGTTAAAAAACTCGCTGACAGTGACCGGCTGACCATTCTCCAGTATAACCACCGACTCCAGGGTACTGCCTTTGTAATTCAGCTCACGGATAACCCCCGGCATGACGTCTGCACTGTCATCATTGCCCGGAGTACTGAGCTGCAGGTCTTCCGGACGCAGCAATACATGGACCTGATCGCCTGCTGAAACCGGAAACGGACAGTCCACAGAATAGGGATGTCCGGCGATAGTGACGGTGGTTTTACCGTCAGCCTGTACCGACTGTACATGGCCGTTAAAGATATTAATTTCGCCAATAAACTGTGCCACAAACAGGCTGGCCGGTGCTTCATAGATTTCCCGCGGAGTCCCGTCCTGCGCTATATGACCGTCTTTCAACACCACAATTCTGTCAGACATGGTCAGTGCTTCTTCCTGATCGTGAGTGACAAAAATAAACGTGATGCCCAGTTTACGCTGCAGCGCTTTCAGCTCATTCTGCATTTGTTTACGTAATTTATAGTCAAGGGCAGACAGGGGTTCATCCAGTAGCAGCACGGCAGGCCGGTTGATCACTGCCCGTGCTATGGCGACACGTTGCTGCTGACCTCCTGATAACTGTGCCGGACGACGGGCAGAAAAATCCTGCAACTGCACCATTGCCAGCGCTTCTTCTGTGCGCCGTTTAATTTCAGCGGCGGGTGTTTTTTGCATCCGCAGACCGAAGGCGACGTTATCAAACACGCTCATATGGGGGAATAATGCATAGCTCTGAAACACGGTATTGACCGGGCGTTGTTCGGCTGGCAGAGCAGTAATATTCCGGCCATCGAGGATAATATCGCCGCGGTCTGTCGTTTCGAGACCGGCAATCAGCCGCAGGATGGTCGTTTTTCCGCAGCCTGAAGGTCCCAGCAGGGTAATAAATTCGCCATGACCGAGGGTCAGGTCAAAGCCGGAAATCACCGGCTTCCCGTCAAAAGCTTTACTGATGCCAGAAAGCGTAACCAGCGCCTGTTGCGCGCATGTTTGCGTCATTTTAGTCACTCAGTTAATAAAAAGGGAGGGAAGGTCAGCCGCTGATGCAGGCCAGCCAGTTTACTAAGCGCGGGATGATACCTGAATTATCCCTGATTACCAGAGAAACAGCCGGATCAAAAGCGCTGTCAGCGGAACAACGATTTTTTGCCTGCAGCTATACCGCGCGGCAGAAAATACAGTATCGATTAATTAATTAAATAATATAAACGAATGCTTTATGACTTCGGACAAAATAATGCGCCTTTGATGCGTCAATAATACCAGACGCATGATTGAGGAGCCTGAGATGGAAATGTTACTGGATAGATTTTTAACGTATGTTCAGGTGGATACACAATCCAGGGTGCAATGCCGTAATGCCCGGGTCCCGAGCAGTGAAGGGCAATGGCAACTGGCAAAAATACTGGCGGAAGAGCTGGAAGCGCTGGGGTGTGTTGATATTAGCTTAAGTAATAATTGCTGTCTGATGGCGACGTTACCCGCGACCGTCAGTGAGCCGCTGCCGGTTATCGGTTTTGTTGCGCACCTGGATACTGCACCGGACTATAGCGGTAAAAACGTGCGCCCCCAGCTGGTAGAAAATTACCGTGGCGGGGATATTGCCCTCGGAATAGGTGATGAAATCCTTTCCCCGGTGCTGATTCCGGTACTGCATCAGTTACACGGGCATACACTGATTACCACAGAAGGTAAAACCTTACTGGGCGCAGATGATAAGGCCGGCATTGCTGAAATTATGACCGCCCTGGCAAGATTAAAACAACAGCAACGGCCACACGGTACAATCCGTGTAGCCTTTACGCCGGATGAAGAAACAGGGACGGGTTCTGCTTTGTTTGATATTGAAGCCTTTGGTGCTGACTGGGCTTATACCGTCGACGGCGGCGGCTGTGGTGAATTTGAGTATGAAAATTTTAATGCCGGGAGCGCTGTCGTAAAAATTACCGGTAACAGTGCCCATACGGGGGAGGCAAAAGGGAAACTGGTCAATGCCCTGGAGCTGGCATGGGAATTTCACCGCCAGCTGCCGGCAGATGAAAAACCGGAGAATACAGAAGGCTATCAGGGCTTCTATCATCTTGAGTCACTGAAGGGTAATGCTGCGCGCGCGGAACTGCATTATATGATCCGTGACTTTAACTGGCAGGATTTTCAGTGTCGTCAGCAACAGTTGCAGGCACTGGCAGAGCAAATCAACCAGCAATATGCAGGTAAAGCCATGCTGATGGTTTCTTTCTGCGACAGTTATCGCAATATGCGAGAAAAAATAGAAGCACAGCCACAGGTTATCAGCCTGGCATTACAGGCCATGAAACAGTGCGGTATTGAGCCGAAAATCAAGCCGGTACGCGGAGGAACCGACGGTGCCGTTCTTTCCTGGCGTGGTTTGCCTTGCCCCAATCTGTTTACCGGTGGGTTCAATTTTCATGGAAAACATGAGTTTGCTTCACTGAATATTATGGATCAGAGTGTTCAGGTGATTATGAAAATAGCGGAACTGGCTGCCAGTGGCGGGGAAAGGTAACGTCCGCAGAATTGCCCCGCCACGGGACAACTCTGCGATTATTACTGTAACTGTTACTGCTCGTCGCTGAAATACCAGTAACCACTGTTGATTAGCCCGGCCAGCTGGCTAAGGAAAGCCGGATCCTCCAGTGCATCGGCAAAATCGCTGGCGATAAGCAATGTTTTATTTGCCAGCGCGTGCAGGGCCTGCGGGTGGGCGCAGTGCAGACTTTCACCGTTAATAAACACCCCGTCTCCCGACATCAGCACCCGCAGTCCGCCAAGGCGGCTAAGCGTATCCCCTTGCTGCAGGGCATCCAGAATTTCATCCGGCTGGTAAGGGGGTTCCGGCGGCGCTATATCCAGTTCATGACGTGACTGAGAAATAAACTCACCGAACCATTGATTAAATTGCTGCGGTTCACGGATCAGCGCCAGCATCATGTCGCGGACAGCTTCCGTTTCTGCGGGCAAGATATCCGCCGGGTTTTCACGCATCTGTAGCTGCGGGTCACTGTAACGATGGGTACCGATATCATTAGCCAGTGCATAGTCAGCAAAACTGCTCAGCAGTTCTTTACCCGAAGGAGCGCGAAAACCCACCGAATAGTTCAGGGCGTTTTCCAGCGAATAACCGTCATGGGGGAAGCCGGGCGGAATATAAATAATATCGCCCGGCGCAAGCACCTCATCAATAATGGCGTCGAAGGGTTCCACCTGTAACAGATCAGGATGCGGGCAATGTTGTTTGATATGCACATTATTACCCACCCGCCAGCGACGACGGCCACTGCCCTGGATAATAAAGACATCGTATTGATCGAGATGCGGACCGACACCACCGCCGGGGACCGAAAACGAGACCATCAAATCGTCCATCCGCCAGTCCGGCAAAGCGCGGAAAGGCTGCATCAGTGCGGCTGACGGGGAGTGCCAATGATCAACGGCCTGCACCAGTAAAGACCAGTGTGTTTCACCGAGGTGATCGAAACTTTCAAAAGGTCCGTGGCTGACGTGCCATTTATCGTTATTCTGGCTGACCAGCCGGCTGTCGGTCTCATTTTCCATCGCCAGACCGGCAAGTTCATCGGGAGTAATAGGATCGACAAAATCCGTGAATCCCTGTTTAATGACTACCGGCTTTTTCTGCCAGTAAGTTGCCAGAAATTCCGGCCAGTTGATGGAAAGTTGATAGTCCATAGAAACCTTCAGTTGTACGGGGAGTATTGCCTGAGTATACCAGTCCGGCACCGCACCAGCCTGACAAAATTTACATCTGCTGCTGGCGAAATATTACCTGCATTCTGGTGCCACCCAGTGGCCCTGAATAAGCAATAATGTCTCCCTGGTACAATTCGACAATTTCGCGTGCCACCGCCAGGCCGATCCCCTGACCGGGCCTTAATGTATCCGCCCGCTGTCCGCGGAGAAAAATCAGGTCACGTTTACTCACCGGGATGCCGGGACCATCATCATCAATAAAAATATGTAATTCACTTTCTGTCTGCCGGGCAGTGACTTCAATAAACTCAAGACAGTATTTACAGGCATTATCCAGAATATTACCCATCACTTCCATAAAATCGTTCTGATCGCCACAGAAGGTAATTTCCGGCGAAATATCCAGTGACAGATCAATACCTTTCCGCTGATAGACCTTATTTAATGCCGAACAGAGGCTGTCTGACAGAGCGGATACTGAATGTAAATCACGCTGCAACGGATTATGGTCGGCCTGTAAACTGGCGCGGTGCAGATAATAACCAATCTGTTGTGAAATACGGCTGATCTGCTCCAGCATGACCGGCTCGGCCTGTTCCACGGTTAACGGATTTCCGCCACGCAGGGAGCGCAGGGTACTCTGCAATACAGCCAGTGGTGTTTTCAGGCTATGGGTTAAATCAGACAAGGTGGTGTGATAACGCATACCGCGCTGCCGCTCATTATTCAGCAACAGGTTCAGGTTACGTACCAGACTGCGCAGTTCACGGGGCGGAGTGGGATCCAGACTGTCTCGCTGGCTGGTTTCGAGCTGCTGGACCTGAGCCGCCAGATGACCGATAGGTTTCAGGCTCCAGCGTGCGGCCAGCCACAGCAGAGGGATCACCAGTAATAGATTAGCGGCCAGTACATAACTGAACCACAGCCAGACCACATCAGAATGCTGTAACTCCTGGGGGATAGAGTCTACCACCACAATTGTCAGGGCCGGCAAACTGGGGGTGGCATCATAACGGTTAACCGCGACTGAATGGGTGAAAGTATCATCACTGTCCAGCTGGCTCATTTTTCGCCGCGCTTCACGGTCATCCCCGATAGCTTCAAGGCTGGTATGATTATTGGTATCTATTTCGTAAAAGTCGCTTTTCAGCAGCCAGCTGGGATGGATCTCGGAACGTATTTCCGGGACATCGCGCAGTTGCCATAACAGGCGCCCATGTTCATCATAAATAAACACCAGCGTCGGAAAGTTAAGTTTTATCCGTTCGGGTTCGGCAATCGTCAGTTTATTATCCTGCCACTGGGCAAGGGTGAAAAACAGATTACTTTCACCACGCATCACCCGGTAAGTATTATTATCAAAGCCGATAACATAACCAATAACGGCCACCACCCCGTAAGACAGGGATAAGAATAATACCAGTACCGACGCAGCCAGCAAAAAACGCACCCGTAATGATAGCGGACCCCGCGGGGAGAAAAACCGCCACAGGCGTTTAGTTGTGCTCAAAGCGATATCCCTGACTGCGTACGGTGGTGATCACATCACCGTCATGCAGCTGCAGTATTTTCTTCCTCAGACGGCCCATCAGGACATCAATGGTATGGCTTTCACGCAGTTCTGCATCCGGGTACAATTGCAGCATCAGTGATTCTTTGCTGACCACTTTTCCGGCATTACGGATCAGGGTTTCGACAATGGTATATTCGAACACTGTCAGTTTCACCGCCTGCTGGTGGATGGTTAATTCCTTGCGGGACAAGTCGACCTGAAAAGGCCCGGACTCTATGACCTGTGAGGCATGCCCGCTGTTACGGCGCATCAGGGCCTGTAGTCTGGCAGCCACTTCTTCAATATGAAAAGGTTTAGTGACATAGTCATCGGCACCGGCTTCCAGTGCTTCCACTTTTGCCTGCCAGCCTTCGCGGGCGGTCAGCACCAGAATCGGTTGCTTTACGGCGCGGGCACGCCAGCGGCGGATCAGTGTCATACCATCTTCGCCTGGCAGACCGAGATCAATCAGAGCAACATCCGGTTCATGTTCTGACAGAAAATAATCGGCTTCTTTGGCATCTTCGGCGGCATCTACCTGATGGCCCATATCACGTAACTGGACAGCCAGGTGATGACGTAACAAAGCATTATCTTCAATAACCAGCACACGCATAATTGCAACCTCAGAAATCAGCAGGAGGGACTATCAGGTGATTATACGTGATTTGAGGTAAACAGGGGATTAACGCAGGCCGGAAGATCCGGCCTGCGCTGGCAGGTTATTTCAGTTCATCAACCATAGTGACTGCACGGCCGAGATAATTAGCCGGGGTCATTGCTTTCAGGCGGGTCTTTTCTTCTTCCGGCAAGGGCAGGTTATCAATAAAGGTTTTCATTCCTTCCGCATCGACGCGTTTACCGCGGGTCAGCTCCTTCAGTTTTTCATACGGCTTTTCGATACCGTAACGACGCATAACGGTCTGCACCGGCTCAGCCAGAACTTCCCAGTTGTGATCCAGTTCATCCAGCAGACGTTCGCGGTTCACTTCCAGCTTAGAGATACCTTTCAGGGTAGACTGGTAGGCAATGACGGCATAGCCGATACCGACACCCAGGTTACGCAATACGGTGGAGTCGGTCAGATCACGCTGCCAGCGGGATACCGGCAGTTTGGCTGCCAGATGCTGTAACACGGCGTTAGCCAGTCCCAGGTTACCCTCTGAATTTTCGAAATCAATCGGGTTGACTTTATGGGGCATCGTGGAAGACCCAATCTCACCGGCGATGGTTTTCTGTTTGAAGTGATTCAGGGCAATATAACCCCAGATATCACGGTCAAAGTCGATCAGGATAGTGTTAAACCGGGCAATGCAGTCAAACAGTTCGGCAATATAATCGTGCGGTTCAATCTGCGTGGTGTACGGGTTCCAGCGGATCCCCAGTGAAGTAACAAACTCTTCGCTGATACGGTGCCAGTCGGCTTCCGGATAAGCGGCAATGTGAGCGTTATAGTTACCCACCGCGCCGTTAATTTTACCCAGGATTTCAACCTGTTCTAACTGACGGACCTGGCGTGCCATACGGTAAGCTACGTTTGCCATCTCTTTACCCAGGGTTGACGGCGTGGCCGGTTGTCCATGGGTACGGGACAACAGTGGCAGATCACGGTATTCCGTTGCCAGGGTCTGCAGTGCTTCGGTCAGCTGTTTCCAGTAAGGCAGAATAACCTCACGGCGGGCCGTCTCCAGCATTAATGCATGGGACAGGTTATTAATATCTTCAGAGGTACAGGCAAAGTGGATAAACTCAGAAACCGCCTGCAAAGCAGGAACAGTGGCCACTTTTTCTTTCAGGAAATACTCTACTGCTTTCACATCATGGTTAGTGGTACGTTCGATTGTTTTGATCCGCGCGGCATCTTGCTGGTTAAAACCGGCGACAATCTGGTCAAGGAAAGCGTTTGCGTCGGCATCAAATGCAGGAACTTCCCTGATTTCTGCGGTTGATGCCAGTTTCTGTAACCAGCGGACTTCAACCTGAACACGAAATTTCAGTAAACCAAATTCACTGAAAATCGCGCGCAGCGGGCTGACTTTTTCCCCATAGCGTCCATCAACAGGGGAAACGGCGGTCAGTGCGGATAATTCCATCAGTGCAACTCCTGAATCATTGTAAAAGCAGTCATGCTGTCGCCAGTTAAAATCCGGGCGACAAACGGGATAAAATTGATTTCGCTTCCCCGATAATCCGGGTGCGGCTAAACATTAAATGCAGGCGGCTGCCGCCAACCTGTTGCCACAGCACTGCGGCACGGATACCTGTCAGTAATGCGGCGCGGACTTTACTCTGTACCAGCGAATTTTGCAGTATTGCCGGATCACCGGTGACCTGAATACGCGGCCCTATCGGACTGATAACATCCACATAAATTGATGCAATAGCGGCAATCACTGTATCGGATTCCAGTGCGTAGTGCTGCAGCTGGCGATCGAGCTGAGAAATTCGCTGTGTCAGCTGCTGCAATGCCTGGCGGTTTTTATGCAGTTTACGCTCCAGCATCAGCAGGCTCAGGGTATAGCGGGTAAGCTCAGCGCTGGCCCCCTGACGTGACGGACTGTGGAGTACGGCAATCAGAGTTTCCAGGCCAAAGCGCAGGGCAGACTCATCGCCGCCATACACCGCCAGAGTATCCGGCGGGTTCAGATCGATCAGGCTGCGCAGGGACACACTGAATGTGTCGGCAGGACAGTTGCCCTGGTGTGCAAGTTGCCGGGCCAGATGTGCTGCCTGACAGACACCGGCCAGCGCCAGGGTAATTTCGCGGATATTTTTCGCCACAGGCTCCCCGTGATTATTCAGTGACCGGCAGAGGCAGGCGTTGTTCTATCACACCGCCGCCCAGACAGACATCGCCCAGATAAAATACAGCCGATTGTCCCGGAGTTACAGCAGCCACGGGCTCGTCAAAGCGAACTTCAATACGCTCGTCAGACAGGGGAATCACTTCACAGGGAATATCCGTCTGGCGATAACGGGTTTTTACTGTGCAACGGAAGGGGGCTGTTACCGGCTGGCGATCAACCCAGTCCAGTTGCTGTGCAACCAGCCCGACAGACATCAGCCGGGGATGTTCGGCGCCCTGGGCGACGATCAGCCGGTTTCCGGTCAGATCTTTATCAACCACATACCATGGGTCATCATTACTGTCTTTCAGGCCACCGATACCGAGGCCTTTACGCTGACCCAGAGTGTGATACATCAGCCCCTGGTGCTGGCCTAAGACCTGTCCGTCAGTGCTTTCGATCGGCCCCGGCCGCGCCGGTAAATAACGTCCGAGGAAATCACGGAATTTACGCTCGCCAATAAAACAGATCCCGGTAGAGTCTTTTTTACGGGCAGTGATCAGATCCAGCTGCTCTGCAATGCGGCGTACTTCCGGCTTCTCCAGCTCACCGACCGGGAACAGACTCTGGGCTATTTGCTGGTGGCTCAGGGCATACAAAAAGTAGCTCTGATCTTTATTGGTATCCAGACCGCGCAGTAACTGGCTTTTACCGTTGACATCCTGACGGCGGACATAGTGCCCTGTGGCTATCAGGTCTGCCCCCAGGTCTTCGGCGGCGAATTCCAGGAAGGCTTTAAATTTGATCTCTTTATTACAGAGAATATCCGGGTTAGGGGTACGACCGGCTTTATATTCGCCGAGGAAATGTTCGAACACATTGTCCCAGTATTCTGCCGCAAAATTGATTTTATGCAGGGGGATGCCGAGTTTGTCACATACGGCTTGTGCATCAGCCAGATCTTCTGCGGCGGTGCAGTATTCTTCACCGTCGTCTTCTTCCCAGTTCTTCATAAACAGACCTTCGACCTGATATCCTTGCTGTAACAGCAACCAGGCAGAAACGGAAGAATCAACCCCGCCGGACATACCGACGATTACTTTTTTTTGACTATTGTCAGACATGACCTACTCACACAAGACGTATTTATAAAAAACCGGCGGCATACTTTACCATGACACGGGGTATTACGCACCCCTGGCAGCAGGCCAATTGAAGGCACTCACCAGACTCAGGGGGTAACGTGCCGGCTGTTGCCACAGACGGACGCTTTCGGCGACCAGCGGGGAACGCAGATTATCCGCGTGCAGAATCGCTTCAGGCGTCAGCCAGTGGCAGCAATCAATATCACTGTCCTGCGGGCTGGTTTGCGCACAAAAGGTGAGGTCCAGCCCGAACAGGAAACGGATAAAAGGCGTATTATCCGTAGCGATCCATTGCTGTACCCCGAGAAAATATTGCGGGCTGGCCTGCAAGCCCGTCTCTTCATATAACTCACGGCTGGCGGCGTCGGCTAAGGTTTCTGCGGCTTCCAGGTGGCCAGCCGGCTGGTTCAGTACTGGCCGGCCATTCACCTGTTCTTCAACCACCAGTAATTTTCCCGCCGCATGGACAATACAGGCGACAGTGATATGCGGAGTAAACATAACATCCCCTCTGCTCAGTAGAAAACAACAGCACTATGCCGCTGATACAGGAGCTTCGCGCCATTCACCACAGGCCAAATCCCCCAGCGTATAACTGCCAATCGCATAGCGTATCAGTCGCAACGTTGGAAAGCCGATAGCCGCGGTCATCCGCCGGACCTGACGGTTGCGGCCTTCATACACAATAATTTTCAGCCAGCAGGTCGGTATTGATTTACGTTCGCGGATGGGTGGCTGACGTGGCCATAACCATTCCGGCTCTGAAACCTGTTCAACTACCGCCGGCAAGGCAGGGCCATCTTTCAGGACGATCCCGTTGCGCAGTTTCTGCAAATCCTCATCTGCCGGCTGCCCCTCTACCTGCACAAAATAGGTTTTCGCGGTGCGTTTGCCGGGCTGTGTTAGTCTGGCCTGCAACTTGCCATCATTGGTCAGCAGCAACAGTCCTTCGCTGTCACGGTCAAGCCGCCCGGCAGCATAGACACCACTCAGCGGAATAAACTCTTTCAGGGTTCGCCGTCCGCCATCATCAGTAAACTGTGGCAGAACATCGAAAGGCTTATTAAACAGGATCACCCGGCGGGGTTGATTGTCTGCCACAGGGCGGGCAGGGCGTCGCTGATTTCTGGGTTTCTTAAACATAATGTCTTTTTTTGGTCAGTATCGTCACAGTATAACTGCTGCGGGCTGTTTTGGCTGTAATAGAAACTACGCCACAGGCGGTGCTGAAGGATAACTGACTATTTTACGTGCAGTTATTACCCGATGCCAACAAACTGAAGCTGTGCCACAAATCTTATCCTGTAAAAATAAAATGCTTATCACCGGCAATATTTTGCGGTAATACTCTTAGTCACAGTTTTGCCAGCGCCGGCTATTCGGGTTCATTTTTTTTATGCTATTGCCCGGCGATTCGGGTAGTATTGCGCGGCATCTTACAAATCATTAACATAAAATCGCTCGAAGGAGAGGTTGATGGAAAGCAAAGTTGTTGTTCCGACAGAAGGTCAGAAAATTACTGTTAGTCAGGGAAAACTCGTTGTACCAGATAACCCGGTGATCCCTTATATCGAGGGGGATGGGATTGGTGTTGATGTCTCTCCTGTGATGCTGAAAGTGGTCGATGCTGCGGTTAACAAGGCCTACCATGGCAAACGTAAAATTTCCTGGATGGAGATTTATACGGGTGAAAAATCAACTGAACTCTACGGCCCGGATGTCTGGCTGCCGCAGGAAACTCTTGACCTGATCAAAGAATACCGTGTTGCTATTAAAGGCCCATTAACCACCCCGGTTGGCGGCGGCATCCGTTCTCTGAACGTTGCCCTGCGTCAGCAGCTCGATTTATACATCTGCCTGCGTCCTGTCCGCTACTATACCGGTACTCCGAGCCCGCTGAAACGCCCGGAAGATACAGACATGGTCATCTTCCGTGAGAACTCCGAAGATATTTATGCCGGTATCGAATGGAAAGCCGGCAGTGCGGAAGCCGATAAAGTGATTAAATTCCTGCGGGATGAAATGGGTGTTAAAAAAATCCGTTTCCCTGAACACTGTGGTATCGGCGTAAAACCGTGTTCGGAAGAAGGAACCAAACGTCTGGTGCGTGCGGCAGTGGAATATACTATCGCTAACGATCGCGATAGTCTGACACTGGTCCACAAAGGCAACATTATGAAATTTACCGAAGGCGCTTTCAAAGACTGGGGTTACCAGTTAGTGAAAGACGAATTCGGCGGGGAACTGCTGGACGGTGGTCCATGGATGAAGTTCAAAAACCCAAAAAATGGTAAAGACATTATTGTTAAAGATGTCATTGCCGATGCTTTCCTGCAGCAAATCCTGCTGCGTCCGGCAGAATACGACGTTATTGCCTGTATGAACCTGAACGGGGACTACATTTCTGATGCCCTGGCAGCCCAGGTGGGTGGTATTGGTATCGCCCCTGGCGCCAACATCGGTGACGAATGTGCACTGTTTGAAGCGACCCACGGCACCGCACCAAAATATGCCGGTCAGGACAAAGTGAACCCGGGTTCCGTTATCCTGTCCGCCGAAATGATGCTGCGTCATATGGGCTGGACCGAAGCGGCTGATTTAATCATTAAAGGTATGGAAGGCGCTATCGCCGCTAAAACCGTCACCTACGATTTCGAACGTCTGATGGACGGCGCTAAGTTGCTGAAATCTTCAGAGTTTGGTGATGCGATTATCAGCCATATGTAATCACGGATAACCGCTGATACATTAGAACGGGTTCTGAAAAGAACCCGTTTTTTTATGCCCGAAAACCTTTCCCCAAAACCCCTCGGCATGTGGTCTGTATTTCATCAACATTTTTTACTTTTTGACCCCAAAATACTGTCATTTTGGGTGGGAGATTTTGCCTAAGGATTCAGTGAGTAACTCTCTGGTAATCCCCCCATTTTTAACGGAGGCGATAAGTAGAATCAGATAAGCGTTGAATATGTTGCATCGGCGTGTAGCCATTCAGT